>NZ_JBOEQF010000678.1:0-966 GCF_050689315.1 Aerococcus sp. L_32 | reverse complement strand
AATCAATGTCCACTTGATTGATACCAAGGCTGTATCTATTATCATTGCCCACGAAGTGAAAGAATTGATTCGGCTGATTGAATCAGGCTATAAAGCTGAACAAATTATTCCAGCTATGAACCAAATGATTCAAGATTCAGAAATTTATGTCTTTATTGAAGATTTAAACAACTTGGTCAAAGGTGGCCGGGCCAAGGCAGCCTCAGCCTTTATCGGGTCTGTATTAAAAATCTATCCAATCCTACGATTTGAAGATGACGGGACAGTAGACGTTTTTGAGAAAATCCGTACTGAAGGAAAGATTAAAAAATCTTGGTTGCGTATCTATGAAGAAGCCCGTGCGCAATTTGGTGACCGTCTGCATTTAGGCTTTGCCCACGGGGATGCCTATGATAAAGCCATTGAATTCAGAGACTTTTTCCTAGAAAACTATCCAAATGAAGACATCATTATCCGTTATTTAACACCCGTTGTAGGGGTTCACGGCGGTAAGGGTGCCTTGGGTATGGGGTTACTAGTAGACGCTGACTTAGACTAAGTGGAGGCTATATGTTATCAACACTCATTTACTTGGAAAATGACTTGGATCAATACTTGATGCTCCACCGGACGAAAAAAGCCAACGACGTCAACCACGGGAAATGGATTGGTATCGGCGGCAAATCTGAATATGGTGAATCACCTATGGAATGTTTGGAAAGAGAAGTCAAGGAAGAGGCTAGCCAAAACTTGAAATCAGCCGTTTTTCGAGGGGTAGTCACTTTTATCTACGCTGACCAAGAACCCATGTATATCTTTTTATATACTGGGAAATTGGAAAATAATGAAGTTGGGGAAACTCGAGAAGGGGACTTAGCCTGGGTAGATAAGGATAAGATTTTTGACCTAACCCTTTGGGAAGGCGACCGTATTTTCCTCAAAGAATTGATTGGGTCATCTACTTTGTTGGATATTAAATTAGTATAT
>NZ_JBOEQF010000677.1:0-967 GCF_050689315.1 Aerococcus sp. L_32 | reverse complement strand
TGTGGATAATCTGGATGGTCTCCTGAAAGTGGTTGAATATCTGGTCGGAAGATATTTAAGCCAAAGACATCTTCTTTTTCTTGGTTAAATAAGGAAGCCACTACCTGGTTTTCTGGATTTGTCAGAATTTCCTGAGCCGTATCCACTTGAATTAAACGGCCCTGGTTCATAATCCCGATTCGGTCAGCTAATTTAATGGCTTCATCCATATCATGTGTGACAAATAAGATGGTTGTCTTCAACCGCTGATGAATATCGACTACGAGGTCTTGTAACTGGTTACGCGAAATTGGGTCTAGGGCTGAAAAAGGTTCGTCCATTAAAATAATATCCGGTTCAGCTGCAATCGCACGTAAAATACCAATTCGCTGTTGCTCCCCACCAGATAATTCATCAACTGGTCGGTTCCGGTAAATTTCGGGATCTAAACCTACTAAATTGAGTAGTTCGTCAATTCTAGCTACACGTTTCTCTTTTGGCCAACCAATCATTTCTGGAATAACATCAATATTTTCACTAACATTCATTGTTGGGAAAAGGGCAATCTTTTGTAAGACATACCCCATATTCCAGCGCATCTGTTCAATATCATGATCTTTAATCTTTTGCCCTTTAAAGTAAACATCTCCACCTGTTGGCTCAGTCAAGCCATTCACCATTTTAAGGGATGTCGTTTTCCCACTACCTGATGGACCCACTAAGACAAAAAATTCACCTTCATGAATGGTTAGATTCAAGTCATCAATTACACGTTTGTCTTCATATACTTTCTCTACATCTTTAAATTCGATTATATTGGCCATTATGCATCCTCCCCTATTAAGCCCTTGTCGACTAGGAAATCATGGGCTACTTGGCTAGGCTCTTGTCCTTCAACGTTTACAGCATAGTTCATTTGAATCATCTCATCTTCGGTTACTAATCCACTTAACTTGTTTAGGGATGCCACAATCTCTGGATGGTCTTC
>NZ_JBOEQF010000676.1:0-969 GCF_050689315.1 Aerococcus sp. L_32 | reverse complement strand
AATCTCAGATCTTTCACGTGGTTGTATAGAAGAAGATGTCTACAAGTTAGCAATCATTACCGCTAACCAAGCCATTTTAGAAGACTAAAGCTATAGCTAATATTACTTTAGGAGACTACAAGAGTTATTAATCTTGTAGTCTTTTTGATTTTTTAGTAAAGTAAATGATGAAATTATAGGGAGAGAAGGGGTAACATGGGTTATTCAATTGATTGGGCAAGTGAAAGAGATACAGATGCTTTTGCCCAAAAATTAGCGCACTTGGTGCAAGCAGGCGATATTATTTGCTTAGAAGGAAACTTAGGTGCGGGTAAAACAACATTTACTAAATACTTTGCGAAAGCATTAGGGATCGACCAAGCCATCAAAAGCCCAACTTACACTATTATCCGCGAATATGAGGATAATGATATCCCACTTTATCATATGGACGCCTATCGACTAGAGGAAACTGGCTCAGACAGTGTTGGTTTAGAAGATTATATCAATGGGGATGGCGTTACAATTATTGAATGGCCGCAATTTGTCGTGGAAGATTTGCCTAAGGACTACCTTTGGTTAACTTTATCCGCAACAAGTGAGACTAGCCGCGTTGTTGAATTAAGCTTTGAAGGACCTCGCGGACAAGCCTTGTACGATGATTTACTGGCTGATTTAACCTAAAAAAATTATGATAGTGTAGTAGTGAAATAGAAGGATTGAGACTATATGAAAAAAGAACAATTAGAAATTACCTTAGCAGATGCGATGCCAAAGGATGCGAAAGCTTTATTAGACTTTTACAAAGAAGTGGGTAGCGAAACAGACTTCCTTTCATTTGGTGAAGAAGGTTTAGGGATTAACCAAGAACAAGAAACCCGATATTTGAAATCTTTACAAGAAGCGTTGAATAATCGTGTATTAATTGCACGATTAGGGGATGATATTATTGGAGTTGCAAGCATCGGGGCAGAACAACATGCTAAAGTT
>NZ_JBOEQF010000675.1:0-970 GCF_050689315.1 Aerococcus sp. L_32 | reverse complement strand
CTAATTCCTATTGGAGGTGACCACTCATGAATAACAAACGTCGTGTCTATGTATACAACGGGTCCTCAGGTTTAGGCTGTCTCGGTCTGATTCTGGTCTTAGCCCTACTCATTTTCCTATTCATATTCTTCACGAAATTATTTATCCAACTCTTCCCGACATTATTATTGATTCTGTCAATCATCTTACTAGTCCGCAGTATTTATAACTTATGGCAATGGCGAAAAAAGGACAAGCATGCACAAGCAGGCGGCTTTATCGAAGTTGATGGCGTCATCGAACCCATCGAAGCGCCAGATAATCAAGCAAAAGACTACCATACACAAAGAATTTTCACATCAATTGCCGGTATCATCATAGCCCTATTACTGATGAAATACCTATAGTGCGGGGGTCTTAGAATGCAAAATAAAGATATATCCACTAACACTGAAGAATACCAGTCCCAAATACAAGCGTACAAATTGAAAAAAACCATCCGAAAGATTACTTATGTGGTCATTGCCTTGCTAGCCCTTGTTTTATTCGCTGGCTACTGGTTACTCTGGTTTGGTTCTGCCGAATCACTTAAAAACTTCGCCCTCAATATGGGCTGGACCGGATTCCTTCTAAATAACATTGTCGCTGTTATTCCATGTAACTTACCCGGTTTAGTCATGTTCTAGCCTACTGACCAGTTGCTGGCTTTGCCGCATCCGTGACCTTTCTTATCATCGGGTCCTTCCTATGCTTTTTGATCTTTAGGCATTACGGCGACCTATTCGTCCAAGCTCTTATTCCTGAGCGAGTTTACCAAAAATCTGTTCTGGCCTTCTCTAAACCACTGCCTACATTCATCTATTTTGCAGGTGCTACAGGTTTGGGAAATGTCTTGATTAATTGGCTACCTACTATAATGTAGTTGAAATCTTTCAAAATAAACCTTAAAAAACGTTCGTGAAAATCTCACGAACGTTTTTTATATTACTTG
>NZ_JBOEQF010000674.1:0-970 GCF_050689315.1 Aerococcus sp. L_32 | reverse complement strand
CCAATTCAAATCGAAATCATAATCTTTTTTTGTTGTGATTTATTAAAAATTGCAAACAATTTAAGATTTCATATGTGAAATTCAACAAACTTTCCCTGCAATTAAGGTAAAAAAAGGCCGAGACTAAAGATCTCGGCTTATTCGCTTGCTAGCGTATAGGTAGCACATATATTATGAATTTGTTGAGATGAAGTAGATTAAGGTTTGCAGTTCGTTCGTGAAGTCTACATCTTGCACCCGGATACTATCCGGTACATCTAATCTCACTGGCGTAAAGTTCAAGATGCCTTTGATACCTGCTTGTTCTAACGATGGTATCATATTTTGAGCAACTGCTTCAGGTACCGAGAGGATGACCACTTCTATATCCATTAATTTTAATTGTTGCGTCAAATCCTTCATATCATAAACAGGCACACCATTGTGGACCGTACCAATGATATCCTGATTGATATCAAAAGCAGCACCAATCCGTATGTTGTTTGACTTTTTAAAGTTATAGTTCAATAAGGCATTACCAAGATTACCTACACCAACTAATGCAACTGTTGTTAAACGATCTTGGCTTAGTGTCTTACCAAAGAAGTCTAATAAAGCATCAATATCATAGCCATACCCTCGTTTACCTAAGGCACCAAAGTATGAAAAGTCACGTCTAATCGTTGCACTTTCAACTTTCACTGCTTCACTTAATTCTGTAGAAGAAACACGTGTTTTCCCCATATTTTTAAATACACGTAGGTAACGGTGGTAGAGCGGTAATCTTTTGGCGGTTGCTTTGGGTATTTTACGCATGTTCAGTCCTCTTTCTAATTTAGAAAATAATTTCTTAAACAGTATAACAAGTTTGTGAAAATAACACAAGGGTGTTTCATTCTTGATTTTTAGTATATGTTAAATAATGCAATTTTTTATAAAATGTTTCCAGTGATTACTCAAATTTTTTTGTGGTAAAATAATAAGACTATCT
>NZ_JBOEQF010000673.1:0-971 GCF_050689315.1 Aerococcus sp. L_32 | reverse complement strand
TAAAAGGGCTTCAGCTTTAGGATCTAGGGCCACATTTTCCGGACTTAAAATCACTTCTCTGATATCTTCCGCAATCGGGTCGCCACCTGGCTCGCGGGTCAGCTTTAAAGGTACAGCTAACTTATCTTCAAGCTTTTGTGTCAGTCCCTGAATAAGAGTTGTTTTGCCTGCGCCATCGGGTCCTTCAACAGTAATAAATTTCCCAGAAAATTTTTGTGTATCCATGAGGTCTCCTTAAAATCTGTTATAGACTAGTTAATCGATATCACGGCGGCCTTCAAGGGCACGCAATAGGGTCATCTCATCCGCATATTCAATATCACTGCCGACAGATAAACCATAGGCAATCCGCGATACTTGAATGCCTGCAGGTTTAATCAAACGAGACAGGTAGGTTGCGGTCGCTTCCCCTTCAGCTGTTGCATTGGTCGCCACAATCACTTCCTTGACCTGGTCATCTTGCAGACGGGTCAATAGGGGCTGGATATTCAAATCTTCCGGCCCAGTGCCTTCCATTGGGGATAACACCCCGTGCAAGACATGGTAGAGGCCGTGATACTCACGCATCCGTTCCATAGATACCACATCACGCACCTGCTCCACCACTAGAATCCGTGACCGGTCCCGGTTTTCATCCGCACAGATTTCGCAAGGATCAGACTGGGTAATATTCCCGCAAACTGAGCAATACCGCAACTCACGCTTTGCATCCACCAAGGAAGACGCAAATTGCAGCACATCCGCCTCAGGCATGTCCAAGACAAAGAAGGCCAACCTAGACGCCGTCTTCGCGCCAATCCCTGGCAACTTACTAAAAGAATCGATTAACTTAGCGATTGGTTCTGGATACTGCATTCTCTACACCCCTGCATCTAACTTTCCTAACATTGTTTCAATCATTCTTGGCAAAAAGGTCACGCACTGGCTAATTAAAGGCAGGATTAGCACAAGTGGTGCTCACATCCTGTCAA
>NZ_JBOEQF010000672.1:0-973 GCF_050689315.1 Aerococcus sp. L_32 | reverse complement strand
GAAAAAGATTGACGTAATGAATTTCAAAGTGGTACAATATAAGACGGTATTGTTTGCCCCATGATAGGCCCCGGAAACCAATTATGAATCGAACAATCAGACAAGATAAACGGAGGAAATATAATGCGTACAACATATATGGCGAAAGCAAATGAAGTTGAACGTAACTGGGTTGTCCTAGACGCTACAGATGTTCCATTGGGACGTCTATCAACAGTTGTGGCAAGCATGTTACGTGGTAAAAATAAACCAACATTCACACCAAACGTTGACACAGGTGATCAAGTTATCATAATCAACGCTGAAAAAGTGAAATTAACTGGTAAAAAAGCAACAGATAAAAAATACTACCGTCACTCAGGTTACCCAGGTGGTATCTATGAAACAACTGCAGGTACATTACGTGATGAAAAACCAGCACGTTTAATCGAAACTTCAGTTAAAGGTATGTTACCAAAAAACCGTTTAGGTCGTGCTCAATTTACACACCTACACGTATACGCTGGTGCGGAACACCCACATGCAGCGCAACAACCTAAACAATTAGACATTAACGAATTAATCTAAGGAGGGAAAAGCAAATGGCACAAGCTCAATACATCGCAACAGGCCGTCGTAAAAACTCAACAGCCCGTGTACGCTTAGTACCTGGTACAGGTAAAATCGTTTTTAACGGTAAAGAAATGGCAGAATACCTACCATACGAATCATTATTCGTAATCGTTAAACAACCTTTAGCAGTTACACAAACTGAAGGCCAATATGACATCTTCATCAACGTTAACGGTGGTGGATATGCTGGTCAATCAGGTGCAGCTCGTCACGGTATCTCTCGTGCGTTATTAGAAGTAGATCCTGACTTCCGTAAACCACTTAAAGATGCTGGTCTTTTAACACGTGACCCACGTATGAAAGAACGTAAGAAACCAGGTCTTAAAAAAGCGCGTAAAGCACCTCAATTCTCAAAACGTTA
>NZ_JBOEQF010000671.1:0-974 GCF_050689315.1 Aerococcus sp. L_32 | reverse complement strand
CCGTGACCTTAACCGCTTGCGTAATTATGCTTGGGCACAAGGGATTAAATCGATTTACTATGTGCGGACCTATACAGATGACTCCGATAAAGAAATCGGTGTTGACCAATGTGAATCATGTGTGATTTAAATCGTAAACGAGAGGAAAATTAATAATGGCACGAGAAAATAAAAAATACTTTAACCAGATTTTGAACGGTGAACCAACCAACCACAACGTTTTATACTACAAATCAATTGATTGGGACCGCGTAGAAGATGCGATTGATAAATCAACTTGGGAAAAATTGACCTCACAATTTTGGTTGGATACACGTATTCCAGTTTCAAACGACCGTGATGATTGGCGAATCCTAACTGACGAAGAACGCGATGTAGTTAACAAAGCCTTTGCTGGCTTAACAGCTTTAGATACTCTACAGTCTGAAGAAGGGGCAAACGTTATGCGTGATGCTGTTCGGACACAACACGAAGAAGCTGTATTGAACAATATCCTATTTATGGAGTCAGTACATGCTAAATCTTATTCAACAATTTTTATTTCATTGAATACGACTCGTGAAATTGATGAGATTTTTGACTGGGCTAATAACAACGAATACCTTCAATACAAGGCGCGTCGTATCAACGAAATTTACCAAAATGGTACTAGTCTACAACAAAAAATCGCTAGCGTATTTCTAGAAACTTATCTATTCTATTCAGGTTTCTATGCACCATTATGGTATTTAGGTAACAATAAATTAGAGAATGTCGCTGAAATTATCAAGTTGATTATTCGCGATGAGTCTGTACATGGTACTTACCTGGGCTACAAATTCCAATTAGGTTACAACCAACTATCGATTGATGAACAAAATGAATTAAAAGACTGGATGTACGCGCTGCTATTTGACTTAATGGAAAATGAAGAGAAATATACCGAAGAAATCTATACACAAGTAGGATGGACGAAAGAAGTTAATACCTTTGTG
>NZ_JBOEQF010000670.1:0-974 GCF_050689315.1 Aerococcus sp. L_32 | reverse complement strand
TATAAAGGTATTAACTTCTTTCGTCCAACCTACTTGTGTATAGATTTCTTCGGTATATTTCTCTTCATTTTCCATTAAGTCAAATAGCAGCGCGTACATCCAGTCTTTCAATTCATTTTGTTCATCAGTTGAAAGTTGGTTGTAACCTAATTGGAATTTGTAGCCCAGGTAAGTACCATGTACAGACTCATCGCGAATAATCAATTTGATAACTTCAGCGACATTCTCTAATTTATTGTTGCCTAAATACCATAATGGTGCATAGAAACCTGAATAGAATAAGTAGGTTTCTAAGAATACGCTGGCAATTTTTTGTTGTAGACCAGTACCATTTTGGTAAATCTCGTTGATACGACGTGCTTTATATTGAAGATATTCGTTGTTGTTAGCCCAATCGAAGATCTCATCAATTTCACGAGTTGTATTCAATGAAATAAAAATTGTTGAATAAGATTTAGCATGTACCGACTCCATGAATAGGATATTGTTCAATACCGCTTCTTCATGTTGTGTCCGAACAGCATCACGCATAACGTTTGCGCCTTCTTCAGACTGTAAAGTATCTAAAGCTGTTAAGCCAGCAAAGGCTTTGTTGACTACATCACGTTCTTCGTCAGTTAGGATTCGCCAATCATCACGGTCATTAGATACTGGAATACGTGTATCCAACCAAAATTGTGAGGTCAATTTTTCCCATGTTGACTTATCAATCGCATCTTCTACCCGGTCCCAGTCGATGGATTTATAGTATAAAACATGATCATTTGTTGGTTCTCCACCCAAAATCTGGTTAAAGTATTTTTTATTTTCTTGTGTCATTATTAATTTTCCTCTCGTTTACGTTTTAAATCACACATGATTCACATTGGTCAACGCCAATTTCTTTATCGGAGTCATCTGTATAAGTCCGCACATAGTAAATCGATTTGATCCCTTGTGCCCAAGCATAATTACGCAAGCGGTTAAGGTCACGA
>NZ_JBOEQF010000669.1:0-975 GCF_050689315.1 Aerococcus sp. L_32 | reverse complement strand
CGTTTTATTTTGTTGTTTGGTCATTTTAGCCAAGATATCCACCACATCCATTGCACGTTTAGAATCTAGGCTGGCTGTTGGTTCGTCAGCGAAAATGATTGAAGGATTATTATATAAGGCGCGCGCAATCGCTACACGCTGCCTTTCACCCCCAGAAATTTGCTCTGGAAATTTATTTTTTAACTTTTCAATACCTAGTAGTTCCAGTAAATCTAATTGGCTTTTCTCTTTTTTAGATAGTTTATCTACTAGTTTCAATTGGTCAGATACTTTTAGGAATGGAATAAGATTTGACGCTTGCAAGATAAAACCTACTTCTTCAAAACGAATGCGCGCCCGCTCTTTTTCTTTCTTTTCACTAAAGGGTTTGTCATTAATCATTACCCTACCTTGTGTCGGTTCCTGTAAGCCGGCAGCAATACTTAAAAAGGTACTTTTTCCTGAACCAGATGGACCGATAATAGCAATAAATTCACCTTTCTCTGCTGTAAATGACGTTTTTTCAAGGGCCACAATTTCCGTGTCCCCATCTTTAAATTTTTTCTGTACATTTTCAATTGTTAATACACTCATAATGACCTCCTAGGCGATTGCTCTTGCTGGATCGACGTTCACTATTGTTTTCACTGAGAATAAGGCACCAATTAATGAACAAAGTAAGATCAAGCCACCAACTGCTAAAAAGAACAGCCAATTGATTTGCGTGGGCACCTGAGCTGGTAGGAAATAAATGCTCAAAATGGTTACTGCAACACCTAGTACTAGACCTATTAATGTAAGGATAAAGGTTTGCACAACCACTGAACGACCAATTGTGCCTGTTGAAATACCTTGAGCTTTCATCACGCCAAATACGTCAATTTTTTGAATAGTCAGTACGTAAATAAAAATACCAATCACGACCGCTGCAATTAAAATTAAAAAGCCAATCATGAAAATAAATGTGAGTAACTGTGCACTATATCCTGGTAAATT
>NZ_JBOEQF010000668.1:0-975 GCF_050689315.1 Aerococcus sp. L_32 | reverse complement strand
CTAGTCGGCATCGCAACGCCAGCTGCTCAAGCTTTAGCCAATGCCGCTAACGGCGATCGTCCGGTAATCTTATCTGCGGTATCAGACCCAGCTAACAACGGTTTTATCGCTTCTGATGAAAAACCAGGAGCTAATGTAACAGGGGTTACAGATATGGCACCAGTTGCAGAACAATTTGATTTAATGCAAGAAATTTTACCAGATATGGAAAATGTCGGCATTATTTACAATTCTTCAGAATCGAATGTAACCAAAACGGTTAGTGAAGCCAAGGCTGAAGCTGAATCAAGAGGATTGAACGTAGTAGAATCTACCATTACTTCAACAAATGACCTAGCATCAGTTGCTGAACAATTGGCTGGCCAAGTAGATGTTATCTGGGTACCAAATGACAATACAATTGCTAGTGCTATGGATACCTTAATTCAAGTAACAGATGCAAACGGCATTCCAGTTATTCCAGTAGTAGACGCTATGGTTGCTGACGGTGGGTTAGCGACAGTTGGTATCAACCAATATCAATTCGGTTTAGATACAGCAACAGTAGTAGCAGATGTCATTGAAGGCGCAGATACAGCAACTTATCCAATTATCTATAATGACAAAACAGATACCTACATCAATACAGCTAAAGCTGAAGAATTGGGCTTTGAACTACCACAAGAATTGATTGATGCGGCAATTGATGTTAACAGTGACGAATACGCTGAATTAGTTGGCGAATAAGGAGGGGACCATATGGACATGATAATTAGTGCTTTTTCTCAAGGGACAATCTGGGCTGTAATGGGTCTTGGAATCTATATTACTTTTAGAATTTTAAATGCACCGGATATGACAACTGAAGGGTCGTTTGTATTGGGTGGTGCCATTGGTGCCCAAATGCTTTACTTTAATATTGATCCTTTTGCGACATTGTTGATTTCATTTTTAGCAGGTATGGCTGCAGGTGCTATTACAGGGTTTTTAGTAACG
>NZ_JBOEQF010000667.1:0-975 GCF_050689315.1 Aerococcus sp. L_32 | reverse complement strand
TTAGTCGGCATCGCAACGCCAGCTGCTCAAGCTTTAGCCAATGCTGCTAACGGCGATCGTCCGGTGATCTTATCTGCGGTATCAGACCCAGCTAACAACGGTTTTATCGCTTCTGATGAAAAACCAGGGGCTAATGTAACAGGGGTTACAGATATGGCACCAGTTGCAGAACAATTTGATTTAATGCAAGAAATTTTACCAGATATGGAAAATGTCGGCATTATTTACAATTCTTCAGAATCGAATGTAAGCAAAACGGTTAATGAAGCCAAGGCTGAAGCTGAATCAAGAGGATTGAACGTAGTAGAATCTACCATTACTTCAACAAATGACCTAGCATCAGTTGCAGAACAATTGGCTGGTCAAGTGGATGTTATCTGGGTACCAAATGACAATACAATTGCTAGTGCTATGGATACCTTAATTCAAGTAACAGATGCAAACAGCATTCCAGTTATTCCAGTAGTAGACGCTATGGTTGCTGACGGTGGGTTAGCGACAGTTGGTATCAACCAATATCAATTCGGTTTAGATACAGCGACGGTAGTAGCAGATGTCATTGAAGGCGCAGATACGGCAACTTATCCAATTATCTATAATGATAAGACAGATACTTACATCAATACAGCTAAAGCTGAAGAATTAGGCATTAAACTACCTCAAGAATTGATTGATGCGGCCATTGATGTTAACAGTGACGAATATGCTAAATTAGTTGGCGAATAAGGAGGAGACCATATGGACATGATAATTAGTGCTTTTTCTCAAGGGACAATCTGGGCTGTAATGGGTCTTGGAATCTATATTACTTTTAGAATTTTAAATGCACCGGATATGACGACTGAAGGGTCGTTTGTATTGGGTGGTGCCATTGGTGCCCAAATGCTTTACTTTAATATTGATCCTTTTACGACATTGTTGATTTCATTTTTAGCAGGTATGGCTGCAGGTGCTATTACAGGGTTTTTAGTAACC
>NZ_JBOEQF010000666.1:0-975 GCF_050689315.1 Aerococcus sp. L_32 | reverse complement strand
TGTTTTATTTTGTTGTTTGGTCATTTTGGCCAAGATATCCACCACATCCATTGCACGTTTAGAATCTAGGCTGGCTGTTGGTTCGTCAGCAAATATGATTGAAGGGTTATTATATAAGGCGCGGGCAATCGCTACACGCTGCTTTTCCCCCCCAGAGATTTGCTCTGGAAATTTATTTTTTAACTTTTCAATACCAAGTAGTTCCAATAAATCTAATGGACTTTTCTCTTTTTTAGATAGTTTATCTACTAATTTCAATTGATCAGATACTTTTAGGAATGGAATAAGGTTTGACGCTTGTAGGATAAATCCTACTTCTTCAAAACGAATGCGCGCCCGCTCTTTTTCTTTCTTTTCACTAAAGGGTTTATCATTAATCATGACCCTACCTTGAGTTGGTTTCTGTAAGCCAGCAGCAATACTTAAAAAGGTACTTTTTCCTGAACCGGATGGCCCGATAATAGCAATAAATTCACCTTTCTCTGCTGTAAATGACGTTTCTTCAAGGGCCATAATTTCCGTATCCCCATCTTTAAATTTTTTCTGTACATTTTCAATTGTTAATACACTCATAATGACCTCCTAGGCGATTGCTCTTACTGGATCGACATTCACTATTGTTTTCACTGAGAATAAGGCACCAATTAATGAACAAAGTAAAATCAAACCGCCGACTGCTATAAAGAATAGCCAATTGATTTGGGTTGGCACCTGAGCTGGTAGGAAATAAATGCTCAAAATGGTCACCGCAACGCCTAATACTAGACCTATTAATGTAAGGATAAAGGTTTGCACAATCACAGAACGACCAATTGTGCCTGTTGAAATACCTTGAGCTTTCATCACGCCGAACACGTCAATTTTTTGAATAGTAAGTACGTAAATAAAAATACCAATCACAACTGCTGCAATTAAAATTAAAAAGCCAATCATGAAGATAAATGTCAGCAATTGTGCACTATATCCTGGTAAATC
>NZ_JBOEQF010000665.1:0-977 GCF_050689315.1 Aerococcus sp. L_32 | reverse complement strand
TGCAAACTGGCGATTAACTTTCGTTCAAGCTTCATGGAACTATGAGCGTATGCATAACGTTGGTTGGGCTTATGTACTAGCCCCAGCAATCAAAAAATTATATACAAGTAAAGAAGACCGTACAGCAGCTTTACAACGTCACTTGGAATTCATCAACTCTCACCCATACGTTGAGGCACCAATTTTAGGTGTAACCTTAGCTATGGAAGAAGAGAAAGCAAATGGTACTGTCATTGAAGACCAAGCCATCCAAGGGGTTAAAGTTGGTATGATGGGTCCTCTTGCTGGTGTGGGTGACCCAATCTTCTGGGGTACTTTACGTCCGGTAATCGGTGCCTTCGCTGCATCACTTGCCCTAAGCCAATCTATCTTAGGACCAATCTTATTCTTCGTACTTTGGAACTTAATCCGTGTAGCCTTCACTTGGTATACACAAGAATTAGGTTACCGTGCAGGTTCTGAAATCACAAAAGACTTGTCTGGTGGTATCATTCAAAAAATCACTGTTGGGGCATCTATCTTAGGGATGTTCGTTATGGGGGTATTGGTACCTCGTTGGACAACAATGAATTTCCCAAAAGTAATCTCTGAAGTAACAAACCAACAAGATGCTATTGTAAACTTTGACGGTTTAGTTGAAGCAGCTAACAATAGTAGCGTAACGGCAGATAGCTTCCGTGATGTGATTAATCAAATTTCATCAGGTCAATTAGTAAATACAACAACTGCCACATCATTAGGTGATGTATTCAACCAATTATTACCTGGTATGATGCCATTACTTTTAACATTAGCATGTATGTACCTATTAAAACGTAAAGTCAGCGCAACTACCTTGATCTTCTCTATCTTTGTGATCGGTATCGTGCTTTATGTACTAAATATCATGGGTTAAGATGGTAGCACAATTAAATACAGAAGTAACGTTCGTCTCCAAAGCAAATGCGATGATCAACCCTATCGATCCTAAGTCAGGC
>NZ_JBOEQF010000664.1:0-977 GCF_050689315.1 Aerococcus sp. L_32 | reverse complement strand
TCCTGACTTAGGGTCGATAGGGTTGATCATCGCATTCGCTTTGGAGACGAACGTTACTTCTGTATTTAATTGTGCTACCATCTTAACCCATGATACCTAGTACATAAAGCACGATACCGATCACAAAGATAGAGAAGATCAAGGTAGTTGCGCTCACTTTACGTTTTAATAGGTACATACATGCTAATGTTAATAGTAATGGCATCATACCAGGTAATAATTGGTTGAATACATCACCTAATGATGTGGCAGTTGTTGTATTTACTAATTGACCTGATGAAATTTGGTTAATTACATCACGGAAGCTATCTGCAGTTACGCTACTATTGTTAGCTGCTTCAACTAAACCATCAAAGTTTACAATAGCATCTTCTTGGTTTGTTACTTCAGAAATTACTTTCGGGAAGTTCATGGTTGTCCAACGAGGTACCAATACCCCCATAACAAACATCCCTAGAATAGATGCTCCGACAGTAATTTTTTGAATAATACCACCAGATAAGTCTTTTGTAATTTCAGAACCGGCACGGTAACCTAATTCTTGTGTGTACCAAGTGAAGGCTACACGGATTAAGTTCCAAAGTACGAAGAATAAGATTGGTCCAATGATTGATTGGCTTAGGGCAAGCGATGCAGCGAAGGCACCGATTACTGGACGTAACGTACCCCAGAAGATTGGGTCACCCACACCAGCAAGAGGACCCATCATACCAACTTTAACCCCTTGGATAGCTTGGTCTTCAATGACTGTACCATTTGCTTTCTCTTCTTCCATGGCTAAGGTTACACCTAAAATTGGTGCCTCAACGTATGGGTGAGAGTTAATGAATTCCAAGTGACGTTGTAAAGCTGCTGTACGATCTTCTTTACTTGTATACAGTTTTTTGATTGCTGGGGCTAGTACATAAGCCCAACCAACGTTATGCATACGCTCGTAGTTCCATGAAGCTTGAACGAAAGTTAATCGCCAGTTTGCG
>NZ_JBOEQF010000663.1:0-977 GCF_050689315.1 Aerococcus sp. L_32 | reverse complement strand
CGTTTTAATTTTGAAAATTTTCTGAAATGATATACTTTAAGTTAGGCCGCTAAATTGGCACTACAAAAAGGGAGGGAACTGCAATGGATGACATCGTAAATCGTTTATATCAAATTGAAAATACGGCTAAAGATGCGGAGAATACGGTTCAAGATCAAAAAATGAGCATTAAAAGATCATTTGACGATAAGAAACGTGATTTTTTACAAGCGGCTGATGATGCTTATGCTAAAAAAATCGAAGCAACAAGAGAATCGTTTAGTTCTGAGGACTATGAAACTTCTCATAATCTTACTGCCAAATTTTCCCGTAAAATGCAACGCATTCAAGATATTCTTGACAATGAACACGGTCTTTATGTAGACGAGTTCATGGAAAAAGTAACAAAGCTTGGAGTCGATGAAATTGGATAACTATACTGCTATAGACACAAAAATTCATGGTATGCGAAAGCATTTACTGACCAGTGAGAAAATCGAGGCTCATGGGAATATTCGTACATTAAATGAATTGTACGCATTAATCACCGAAAATACTTCTTACAAAAAGGCAGCAGACGTTCTAAAAACTGATGTCTCTTCGCGAGAAGATATTGAGTTGATGCTTAATTACGGCAATTTCTTTGAATTTTTAAAGATATATCGATTTGCCTCTTTGCAACAACGCGCTTTCCTTAAACGATATGCAATGTTTTTTGAGGCTTGGTTTATCAAACATACCTTAAGAACCGTCGTAAATCGTGGTGAAACAACCGTCATCATGAGTCCAGTCACCCATTATCTCGATGATAATCGCGGATTCAAAACGACAGATTTGATTATGGCAACTGATGTAAAAACAGTTGTGGATGCACTTGCTGACACCATTTACGGACCTTTTTTCCAACAATATAGTAACTTATTTAGTCAAAATGACTACGAGCGCTATGAATTCGAAATTGCCTTTGACCAATTTGTCATTCAACAAATTTGGCAAGG
>NZ_JBOEQF010000662.1:0-979 GCF_050689315.1 Aerococcus sp. L_32 | reverse complement strand
TGCGAAGTCTACATTCATCAATGGACCTCCTTGATAATCAGGGAATAGCCCTAAATCATCTTCAAGCGTAACCAAATCATACTCTAAAATTTGGCTATCAGTCGAATATGCATCAACCACATTGACTTCATTGTTACTGATAGCATTGTATCTAAGCGCAGGTTCAAGACTTTTCACTGACGGGAAGGTCAAACCGTATAATTCTTGAATACCAGCATAGCCGTCTTGACGGTCAATAAATTCTAACGTAAAGCCAGCTGTAATCTCGTTTTCAACTTTCGCTAAATCTGAAATCGTTTCTAGATCATTTTCCTCTGCAAAAGAGCGTTTCACGGCTAAAGCATAGGTATTTTCAAATGAGAATGGTTCTAGAAAATTCATATCATACTGGTCTTTTAATAAGTCACGCGCTAATTGATAGGTATCTGCTTGGTCAAAGTCACTTGTATCAGTAGCTTCATCTACATCAACTAAACTTTCAAGGACTGTACCTGAAAACTCTGGATAAATATCGATTTCATTATTATCTAAGGCAGAAAATAAGAAAGTCGTTTTTCCAAAATTGGCTTTTACATCCACATTGACATCGTCATTATCTGCTTCAATTATTTCTTTATACATATTAATTAGAATCTCTGGTTCTGACCCTAATTTACCGGCAATAGTGACATTGGTTACTTGACCAGTCAATCGTTGCGCTAATATTGGCCCACCAATTCCTACAAATAAAACAAGCAAGCTAATAAGGATGGTTTTCATTTTCTTATTTTCTAACCATTTAATGAGGGCACCAAAAATAATTGCTAATAAAGACGATGCAATAGCACCAATTAGAGTTAAATTGCTGTCATTTCGGTCGATCCCTAACATAATCAAAGACCCAAGCCCACCAGCACCGATTAAAGTCGCTAAGGTCGCTGTTCCGATAGTTAATACTAACGAGGTCCGAATACCTGAAATTACCACCGGCATAGCTATA
>NZ_JBOEQF010000661.1:0-979 GCF_050689315.1 Aerococcus sp. L_32 | reverse complement strand
CATAGCTATGCCGGTGGTCATTTCAGGTATTCGGACCTCGTTAGTATTAACTATCGGAACAGCGACCTTAGCGACTTTAATCGGTGCTGGTGGCCTTGGATCTTTGATTATGTTAGGAATCGACCGAAATGATAGCAATTTAACTCTAATTGGTGCTATTGCATCATCTTTATTAGCGATTATTTTTGGTGCCCTCATTAAATGGTTAGAAAATAAGAAAATGAAAACCGTCCTTATTAGCTTGCTTGTTTTATTTGTAGGAATTGGTGGGCCTATCTTGGCGCAACGATTGACTGGTCAAGTTACGAATGTCACTATCGCCGGTAAATTAGGGTCAGAACCAGAGATTCTAATTAATATGTATAAAGAAATAATTGAAGCAGATAATGACGATGTCAATGTGGATGTAAAAGCTAATTTTGGAAAAACGACTTTCTTATTTTCTGCCTTAGACAATAATGAAATCGATATTTATCCAGAGTTTTCAGGTACAGTCCTTGAAAGTTTAGTTGACGTAGATGAAGCTACTGATACAAGTGACTTCGACCAAGCAGATACCTATCAATTAGCGCGTGACTTATTAAAAGACCAGTATGATATGAATTTTCTAGAACCATTTTCATTTGAAAACACCTATGCTTTAGCCGTGAAACGCTCTTTTGCAGAGGAAAATAATCTAGAAACGATTTCAGATTTAGCGAAAGTTGAAAACGAGGTTACAGCTGGCTTTACGTTAGAATTTATTGACCGTCAAGACGGCTATGCTGGTATTCAAGAATTATACGGTTTGACCTTCCCGTCAGTGAAAAGTCTTGAACCTGCGCTTAGATACAATGCTATCAATAACAATGAAGTCAATGTGGTTGATGCATATTCGACTGATAGCCAAATTTTAGAGTATGATTTGGTTACGCTTGAAGATGATTTAGGGCTATTCCCTGACTATCAAGGAGGTCCATTGATGAATGTAGACTTCGCT
>NZ_JBOEQF010000660.1:0-979 GCF_050689315.1 Aerococcus sp. L_32 | reverse complement strand
GCCATCTTCAGATAAGATACGGCGGTCGCGAAGAACAATATTGCCAATATCTCCAACACCTGATCCATCAATCAATACGTTTGAAGCTGGTACGGCACCACCGATATGGATATTGCCGTCTTTATAGGTCAAGATATCCCCTTTGTCTAATAAGAAGACATTCTCTTCTGGAATACCTACCTCTGTTGCCAAGTGTTTGTGGGCAGACATTAGACGGTATTCACCTGAAATTGGGACCACATATTTAGGTTTCAATAAGCTGAGCATTAATTGTAAGTCTTTTGGACTTGCATGACCACTTGACGCATACGCCTGAGCTAATTCAACCACTTCACCGCCTGCACGGTAAACATCGTTTTTCGTTTCTGCTACCACTTTTTCCATATCATAAGAAGGTGTTGTCACAATAATGACCTTATCACCATCTTTAATGGATACAGTTGTGTGGCGACTTGAGGCCATTTTTTGTAAGGTTGTTAACGGTTCACCAGATTTTCCAGTTTCTAGGAAAATAATTTCATGATCTTCAAAACGGCCAAGGTCTTTCAAGTTGGCAATCAAGTCTTTTGACGGAATCGATAGTTTGCCTAAGCGAATAGCTACGTCAATAATTTCTTCCAATTCAGTATCATCTAAGAAAACACGACGCCCCAGTTTACTTGCAACATCTAAAACTTGTTGAATACGCATTAAGTTTGAAGCCACCGCCGCAACGATAACACGACCTTTAGCATTACGCACTTCCTTCAACAAACCTTGTTCAATTTCAATTTCAGTGGCGTTGGGTTTCATATTTTCTGCTGCATTGGAATCTGATAGTAAGGCGAATACACCGTCACGACCAATTTCAACAATACGAGAAAAGTCTGTTTTATATGAATCTGAAACTGTCATATCAAACTTGAAGTCACCTGTATAAACGATTGAACCTTCCGGTGTAGACACTTCAATCCCTACTGATTCAGGTACAGAGTGGGTA
>NZ_JBOEQF010000659.1:0-979 GCF_050689315.1 Aerococcus sp. L_32 | reverse complement strand
ACCATCTTCAGATAAGATACGGCGGTCGCGAAGAACAATATTACCAATATCTCCAACACCCGCTCCATCAATCAATACGTTTGAAGCTGGTACGGCACCACCGATATGGATATTGCCATCTTTATAGGTCAAGATATCCCCTTTATCTAATAAGAAGACACTCTCTTCTGGAATACCTACCTCTGTTGCCAAGTGTTTGTGGGCAGACATTAGACGGTATTCACCTGAAATTGGGACCACATATTTGGGTTTCAATAAACTAATCATTAATTGTAAGTCTTTTGGACTCGCATGACCACTTGACGCATACGCTTGAGCTAATTCAACTACTTCACCGCCTGCACGGTAAACATCGTTTTTAGTTTCTGCTACCACCTTTTCCATATCATAAGAAGGTGTTGTCACAATAATGACCTTATCACCGTCTTTTATAGATACAGCTGTGTGGCGACTTGAGGCCATTTTTTGTAAGGTCGTTAACGGTTCACCAGATTTTCCAGTTTCTAGGAAAATAATTTCATGATCTTCAAAACGTCCAAGGTCTTTCAAGTTGGTAATCAAGTCTTTTGACGGAATCGATAGTTTGCCTAAGCGAATAGCTACGTCAATAATTTCTTCCAATTCAGTATCATCTAAGAAAACACGACGACCTAGTTTACTTGCAACATCTAAAACTTGTTGAATACGCATTAAGTTTGAAGCTACCGCCGCAACGATAACACGACCTTTAGCATTCCGCACTTCTTTCAACAAACCTTGTTCAATTTCAATTTCAGTGGCATTGGGTTTCATATTTTCTGCTGCATTGGAATCTGCTAGTAAGGCGAATACACCGTCACGACCAATTTCAACAATACGAGAAAAGTCTGTTTTATATGCATCTGAAACTGTCATATCAAACTTGAAGTCACCTGTATAAACGATTGAACCTTCTGGTGTAGACACTTCAATCCCTACTGATTCAGGTACAGAATGGGTC
>NZ_JBOEQF010000658.1:0-979 GCF_050689315.1 Aerococcus sp. L_32 | reverse complement strand
TAGGATGGTGATTTCTGTTTCAGATAGGATTTCATAGGCTAAATCTTCATCAAATACTAGCCCCTGACCATTCTTGCAGGTTAAAATCTCTCCCTTTTCAGAAATGAAACTGATCTGAATTTTGGATGGGTCGAGGTAGTCTGGCTGGGATTGGCCAATGGCAGATAATACCCGGCCCCAGTTAGCGTCTTGCCCGTAAACAGCTGTTTTCACAAGGGAGGATGTCGCTACTTGCTTGGCAATGCCTTCAGCGTCTGCTTGATCTACCGCCCCTTTAACAGCTACGGTAACAAATTTTGTTGCCCCTTCTCCGTCGGCCACGATTTCCTGAGCCATCATTTGACAGATTTCCGTTAATTTCTCCTGAAAAATGAGTATGTGCTGTTTAGTTGGCTTAACTGAGACCTTGTTGGTAGACGCCAGAAGGACGGTATCGTTGGGACTAGTATCCCCATCAACCGAAATCTTGTTGAAAGATTGGTTGACAGACTCTTTCAGTAATTTCTGTAAGGTCTCTTGGCCAAGATCCAAATCAGTTACCACATACGACAACATGGTGCCCATATTCGGGTGGATCATACCTGACCCCTTGGCAATGGCTGCTAGGTGAACGGGCTGCCCTTCGATTTCAAAGACAATAGCAGCTTGCTTAATTTTGGTGTCCGTAGTCATTATGGCTTCAGCCGCTTGAATCGAATCACCATCCGTCAGATTATGGGCTAATGTGTCCACTTGGTCGCCGAAATTACTCAGGTCCATTGGTACACCAATAACACCCGTAGAACAAATCAGGACTTCATCTGGTTGAATCTTTAGCTTGCTAGCTAGTGTGTTAGCCATGATTTGAACATCGGTATCCCCTTTTGGTCCGTTAAAGGTGTTGGCATTTCCTGAATTAATCATAATGGCTTTAAAGGTGGCCTGTTCATTCAAGCGTTTTTTATCATATTTGATATGATGGGATTGGATGGCATTTTTT
>NZ_JBOEQF010000657.1:0-979 GCF_050689315.1 Aerococcus sp. L_32 | reverse complement strand
ATGGATGGTGATTTCTGTTTCAGATAGGATTTCATAGGCTAAATCTTCATCAAATACTAGCCCCTGACCATTCTTGCAGGTTAAAATCTCTCCCTTTTCAGAAATGAAACTGATCTGAATTTTGGCTGGGTCGAGGTAGTCTGGCTGGGATTGGCCAACGGCTGATAATACCCGGCCCCAGTTAGCGTCTTGCCCGTAAACAGCTGTTTTCACAAGGGAGGATGTCGCTACTTGCTTGGCAATCGCTTCAGCGTCTGCTTGACTCGCAGCGCCTTTCACAGCAACGGTAACAAATTTCGTTGCCCCCTCCCCGTCGGCCACAATTTCTTGAGCCATCATTTGACAGATTTCCGTCAATTTCTCTTGGAAAATCAATATATTTTGCTTGGTTGGCTTAACTGAGACTTTGTTGGTAGATGCCAAAAGGACGGTATCGTTGGGACTAGTATCCCCGTCAACTGAAATCTTATTAAAAGATTGGTTAACAGACTCTTTCAGTAATTGCTGTAAGGTTTCTTGGCCAAGGTCTAAATCAGTCACAATATAAGACAACATGGTTCCCATATTCGGGTGAATCATACCTGACCCCTTGGCAATGGCCGCTAGGTGAACGGGTTGCCCTTCAATTTCAAAGGCAATAGCTGCTTGCTTAATTTTGGTGTCCGTAGTCATAATGGCTTCAGCCGCTTGAATCGAATCACCGTCTGTCAGATTATGGGTTAATGTGTCCACTTGGTCGTCGAAATTACTCAGGTCCATTGGTACACCAATAACACCTGTAGAACAAATCAGGATTTCATCTGGTTGGATTGTTAGCTTGCTAGCAAGTGTGTTGGCCATAATTTGAACATCGGTATCTCCTTTTGGTCCGTTAAAGGTGTTGGCATTTCCGGAATTAATCATAATGGCTTTAAAGGTAGCCTGTTCATTCAGGCGTTTTTTATCATATTTGATATGATGGGATTGGATGGCATTTTTA
>NZ_JBOEQF010000656.1:0-982 GCF_050689315.1 Aerococcus sp. L_32 | reverse complement strand
TGCAACCAAGTTTTTAGCAATATAGCGAGCCGCATATGAAGCAGACCGGTCAACTTTAGTAGCGTCTTTACCTGAGAAGGCCCCACCACCGTGGTGAGCAGATCCACCATAAGTGTCGACGATAATTTTACGACCAGTTAAACCTGAATCGGCTTCAGGACCACCGGATACAAACTTACCAGTTGGGTTGATGAAGTAACGCGTGTTTTCATCTAACCAGTTTTCAGGCATAGTGGGCTCAACAACGTGTTTAATCACGTCTTGGCGGATTTGGTCTAATTCAATACCTTCAGTATGTTGTGTTGAAATGACGATCGTATCAATGCGTTGTGGTTGGTTGTTGTCATCATATTCCATCGTTACCTGTGTCTTACCATCTGGACCTAAGTAGTTTAATTCACCACTTTTACGGACTTCAGCTAGTCGGCGAGATAGGCGGTGACTTAAAGCAATGGGCATTGGCATTAACTCTGGTGTCTCGTCCGTAGCATAACCAAACATAATCCCTTGGTCACCGGCACCAATCAGCTTGTTGTCCACTTCGCCCGTTTCCCGGGTTTCAATGGCATCATCTACACCTTGTGCGATGTCAGGTGATTGTTCATCTAGTGAAACCAATACGGCGATTGAGTCAGCGTCGAATCCGAATTTGCCGTCACGATAACCAATTTCACGAACGGTATTGCGAACGATTTTTTGGATATCCACATAGGCGCTAGTTGTTACCTCACCGAATACTAGGACAAGTCCTGTATTTACGGCAGTTTCGCAAGCAACTCGAGCTTGTGGGTCTTGTGCAAGAATCGCGTCTAGAATGGCATCAGAAATTTGGTCAGCAACCTTATCTGGATGTCCTTCTGTGACTGATTCAGAAGTAAATAGTCGTTTATTCATGTTGTTTCCCCCAAAATATAAATTTTATGGTTACAAGGAATTTTTGCCTAAGCAAACCCTATCGGGAAGAATTTATTGTAACGTCCCC
>NZ_JBOEQF010000655.1:0-982 GCF_050689315.1 Aerococcus sp. L_32 | reverse complement strand
TGACGATAAATGGGATACTGATCCATTCAAACCTGAAATTATCAACGACCGCATCTATGCGCGTGGTGCTTCAGACGACAAAGGTCCTTTAATGGCTGCCTACTACGGCTTGAAAGTCATCAAAGAGTTAGGCTTACCAGTTGAGAAACGTGTTCGTTTCATTGTAGGTACAGACGAAGAAAGCGAATGGCAAGGTGTCACACGCTACTTTGAAGTTGAAGATGAACCAGATTTTGGATTCTCACCAGACGCCGATTTTCCAATTATTAACGGGGAAAAAGGGATGTACTCAGCTAAGCTTGTTTTCGACCGTCGTTCTGAAAAATTACTTTCATTTGAAAGTGGTCTTCGTGAAAACATGGTACCGGGTGAAGCACATGCAGTTGTCACTGGATTGACCTCTGATGTCAACCAAATCGTTGCCGATTTCCAAGCAGCTAATCCAGATATTACCATCATTGTAAGTCCAGACGCTGATGCAACGGCAATTACTGTTGAAGGTAAAGGCGTTCACGCAATGAATCCAAGTGTTGGATATAATGCAGCAACATATTTATCTAAATTATTATTACAATTAGACGATGATTTAGCCCAAGATGACCTATTGAAATTCTTAGGTGACCTATTACATTTAGACTTTAATGGTGAAAAATTAGGTATTGCCCATGAAGATGAAATTATGGGTAAAGTGACTGTAAACCCAGGTTTGGTTGGCGAAGAAGACGGTAAATTATATACAGTCTTAAATATTCGTGTGCCACGTGGTAAAGACTATAGTGAAATTGATACAACATTTGCAACCCACGGTGAAACTTACCACTATCACTTTGTAGACGGTACAAAAACCAATAAAGTACCACACTATGTACCAGCTGATGATCCGTTAGTGCAAACTTTACTAGCTGTTTATGAAAATCAAACAGGCGAAAAAGGGCAAGAACGCTCAATCGGTGGGGGAACCTATGGCCGTTTACTAAAACGC
>NZ_JBOEQF010000654.1:0-982 GCF_050689315.1 Aerococcus sp. L_32 | reverse complement strand
ACGTTTTAGTAAACGGCCGTAGGTTCCCCCACCGATTGAACGTTCTTGCCCTTTTTCGCCTGTTTGATTTTCATAAACAGCTAGTAAAGTTTGCACCAAAGGATCATCTGCTGGTACGTAATGCGGTACTTTATTAGTTTTCGTACCATCTACAAAGTTGTAGTGGTAAGTTTCTCCGTGCGCCGCAAATGTTGCATCAATTTCACTGTATTCTTTACCACGTGGTACACGAATATTTAAGACAGTGTATGATTTGCCGCCTTCTTCGCCAACCAAACCTGGGTTTACAGTTACTTTACCCATAATTTCATCTTCATGGGCAATACCTAATTTTTCACCATTAAAGTCTAAATGTAATAGGTCACCTAAGAATTTCAACAGGTCATCTTGGGCTAAATCATCGTCTAATTGTAATAATAATTTAGATAAATATGTTGCCGCATTATATCCAACACTTGGATTCATTGCGTGAACGCCTTTACCTTCAACAGTAATTGCCGTTGCATCAGCGTCTGGACTTACAATGATTGTGATTTCTGGATTAGCTGCTTGGAAATCGGCAACGATTTGGTTGACATCAGAGGTCAATCCAGTCACAACTGCATGTGCTTCACCCGGTACCATGTTTTCACGAAGACCACTTTCAAATGAAAGTAATTTTTCAGAACGACGGTCGAATATTAGCTTAGCTGAGTACATCCCTTTTTCCCCATTAATAATTGGGAAGTCCGCGTCTGGAGAGAAACCAAAATCTGGTTCTTCTTCTACTTCGAAGTAACGTGTGACACCTTGCCATTCACTTTCTTCGTCAGTACCAACGATAAAACGAACACGTTTCTCAACTGGTAGGCCTAATTCTTTGATGACTTTCAAGCCGTAGTAGGCAGCCATTAAAGGACCTTTATCGTCTGAAGCACCACGGGCATAGATGCGGTCGTTGATAATTTCGGGTTTGAATGGATCAGTATCCCATTTATCGTCT
>NZ_JBOEQF010000653.1:0-983 GCF_050689315.1 Aerococcus sp. L_32 | reverse complement strand
GAACATACAGATGAGGATACTGATGCTGAAACAGAGGAAGACCACGACCACGAGGGCCACAGTCACGAAACGGACCCACACACTTGGTTAGACCCTGTCAATGCGGTCACTGAAGCACAGACAATTGCCAATGCATTAACGGAAGCAGATCCTGATAACGCTGAAACTTACCAAGAAAACGTGGGACAATTTGCTAGCGATATGATGGCCGTTCATGATGAATACGCCAGCCTATTTGAATCAGCAGAAACTAAAACTTTCCTTACCCAACACGCAGCCTTTGGTTACCTAGCAAACCGCTACGGTCTACACCAAGCAGCAGTTACAGGTGTGACGGATTCAGCTGAGCCATCGCCTAAACGTATTGCAGAAATCGTTTCTTATATGCAAGAAAACAATATTTCAGTAATTTACGGTCAAGCCGGTGGTGCTACTGAAATTGCGACCACTATCGCGTCAGAAGTGGGCGGTACAGTAGGTGAATTGCAGTCAATGGAGAGTGTTGACACTAGTCAATATCCAGCTGACGGCCACGGCTTTATCGCTATTATAAAAGCCAATCTTGAAAGTTTAGCCGAAGGCGTTCAATAAATAGTTTAACCATTAAGAAAAGGAGGGATACCATGCACTACATTGAGGTGAAAAATTTAGGCTTTTCATGGGATAACGAACCCGTATTAAACGACATTTCCTTTACCGTAGACCAGGGTGAATTTGTCATCCTCACTGGGGAAAACGGCGCCGCCAAATCAACCTTATTACGCAATATACTTGGCCTTTTGTCACCTGATCAAGGGTCCGCTACAATTTCTAAAACCAATACTTCTGGTCAAAAATTACAAATTGGCTATGTGCCACAAACTTTGAACAGCTTTAATGCTGGTTTTCCAAGTACAGTCTATGAATTTGTGGCTTCTGGTCGTTTCCAACAAGATCGTTGGTTTAAAAAACTAGATGACAACGACAAATTACATATCGAAAGA
>NZ_JBOEQF010000652.1:0-984 GCF_050689315.1 Aerococcus sp. L_32 | reverse complement strand
GTAGTAAACTCGTGACGGGTCTTCACCAGGTGTGAAGATCATCGCCATCAAAATTCCTGACAAAACCGCGGCACCAAGCATGACCACTCCTGATTGCCATTTAGTTTTAGTATAACGTCGACTAGCATTAAAGAATAAGGGCCATATCACCATAAATTGCATATAAACGGCAATATACCAGTAATGTGTTGTTAGCGACGGGTGTAGCATATTCGCAAAATAGGATGATCCAGATAATATTTGCTGCCAATTATTGACAAATAACAAGGATGTGGTTAGATTAATGCCGATATTGACCAATAACTGTTGCCTAAATAGTAGTAAATAAGTCAGCCCCACCATTGTAATAATGACCATAGGCCACCAAATTTTACGTATGCGACCCCAGGTTTTCTTAAAATAAGATTCCTGGATATCTGCTTCATATTTACTCTCCATTTGACTAGTCACTAAATACCCCGAAAGTACGAGAAAAAGATCTACCCCTAAAAAACCACCAGAAACACGGTGGGTTAGATAGTGGTATAAAATAATACCCAACATCGCTAAGAATCGAATTGTATCAAACTGTGTAAAGTAGTTTTTCTTCATTACCCTCGCCTCTCTAAATTGCCAAGCACGCAATTTTCATTGCTCGAGACAATTTACGAATTATAATACATATATTATATCGATAGTATAGGAAAATGAGAACATCAATTTTTGAGATTTCCCAAAGCCCTGCCGACAAACGTCGCACTAAAGAGCAAAAAAGCGGTTGAGCCCTAGCCTCAACCACTTTAGAAAATAAAAAAGCATATATGCTACCAAACACCTGTTGGTTAAACAACACATATGCCGAACCAATTTTTCACCTAAATGAATTGGCCTTGATTTATTCATAAGACTTATGGATATATTCCACTCCTAGCGAACTTCATCACGCTAGGAGTAGATAGAGCTAGACTCGGTTATACAGGGTATAACCACCATCATGACACTCCG
>NZ_JBOEQF010000651.1:0-984 GCF_050689315.1 Aerococcus sp. L_32 | reverse complement strand
AATATTTCCAATCAAACTATTATGATTGATAAAATCGCATCTATGGCACTCGATTTACCTGCGCAAGATTTTGATTTGATTTCCTTACCTGGAGCTCATGTCAATGAACGTCATATTAGCCGACAATCATTGACATATGGCCAAACACGTTTAGCAAGTCGACGCGGCACCTCAAGTCATCAAATGAATAATACGATGATTTTGGCGCAAAGACATACCGACGAGTTTCATGGTGAAGCCTATGGTTTTGCGCTTGTATATTCAGGAAATCATGCGTTAGAAATTGAACGCGATCAAATTCAACAAACCCGTGTGGTGATTGGTATTAATGAAGAACTTTTTTCTTGGCAACTTGCATCCGGCGAAAGCTTCCAAACACCTGAAGTCATCATGGTGTATGCCAATAACGGGTTAAATCAAATGAGTCAAACATTCCACGGATTGATTCGTGACCGCGTGGCTCGAGGAAATCATCAACACGCACTTCGCCCAATCTTGGTGAATAATTGGGAAGCAACTTATTTTGATTTTAACGAGGAAAAATTGCGTCCAATCGTAGATGAAGCCAAGCAATTAGGTATTGAAATGTTCGTATTAGATGATGGTTGGTTTGGACACCGAGATAATGATGATAGTTCACTTGGAGATTGGTTCGTAGATAAACGGAAATTCCCTAAAGGATTACGTCAATTTGCCGATTATGTCCACGGTCAAGATTTAAAATTTGGCTTATGGTTTGAACCAGAAATGATTTCTGAAGATTCTGAATTATTACGTAAACATCCTGACTATCGTTTAGCAGTCCCAGGACGAACACCATACCCGAGTCGTCAACAATTTGTATTAGATATTGGCCGTAAAGAGGTTAGAGATAATGTCATCGCCCAAATTGAAGCCATTTTAGATGAAGGCTACATTGACTATATTAAATGGGATATGAACCGACATATTTCAGATATTTATTCGGCCAATTTACCTGCACAT
>NZ_JBOEQF010000650.1:0-985 GCF_050689315.1 Aerococcus sp. L_32 | reverse complement strand
AAAGGATCATCCGGTTACCATATAGTAAGGCATCTTGTAGGTTATGAGTAATCATTAAGGCTGTTAGGTTGTGGTCTTTTACTTGGTCAGATGAAATTTCTAGAATACGTTTAGATGTCTTTGCGTCTAAAGCTGCTGTATGTTCATCTAATAGTAAAATTTCTGGTTTAGTGATAGTTGCCATCAATAAGGCAATCGCTTGTCTTTGCCCTCCGGATAATAAACCGATTTCAGCATCCAATCGATTTTCTAAGCCTAAATGCAATTGGCTTAATGCCTCTTGGAATTGTTTGCGGTTGTCATCTTTAATAGCTAAACCTAGACCTCGTTTTTGACCGCGTTTCAAAGCTAATGATAAGTTTTCTTCAACGGTCATACGTGGTGCTGTCCCCATTGACGGGTTTTGGAATACGCGGGAAACAAATTTAGCCCGGTCCTCTTCAGCAAGACGACTAATATCTTTATCGTTTAAAGTGATGGCACCGGAGTCTAACAGGAAGGTGCCGGCAATGGCGTTCAATAGGGTTGATTTCCCTGCCCCGTTACCCCCAACAACGGTAATGAAGTCCCCCTTCTCTACTATTAATGATAAGTCATCTAGGGCTGCAAAGGCATCTGGTGTTCGTTTGTTAAATACTTTTCTTGCTTGGTTAATTTCTAATAAGGTCGTCATTATTTAGCCACCTTTCTGTATTCACGGTAGTCAGCCACTTTATTTTGAATGGTTGGAACAGCAAGACATAGAGCAACGATAATTGCTGAGAATAGACGGAAGTCATTCGCTTCAAAGTTCATCATTAAGACAATCGTTAATAGTAAACGATAAATAATTGAACCCACTAGGATCGTGATAAAGCGAACCCCTAATTTCACATTGCGGAATAGGACTTCCCCGATAATAATAGAAGCTAAACCAATAACAACAGTACCAACACCCATTTGAATATCAGCATAGCCGTTATCACTAGAGACAATGTAACCTGAA
>NZ_JBOEQF010000649.1:0-985 GCF_050689315.1 Aerococcus sp. L_32 | reverse complement strand
GAAGGATCATCCGGTTACCATATAGTAAGGCATCTTGTAGATTATGAGTAATCATTAGGGCTGTTAGGTTGTGGTCTTTTACTTGGTCTGATGAAATTTCTAGGATACGTTTAGATGTCTTTGCGTCTAAAGCTGCTGTATGTTCATCTAATAGTAAAATTTCTGGTTTAGTGATAGTTGCCATCAATAAGGCAATCGCTTGTCTTTGCCCTCCGGATAATAAGCCGATTTCAGCATCCAATCGATTTTCTAAGCCTAAATGCAATTGGCTTAATGCCTCTTGGAATTGTTTGCGGTTGTCCTCTTTAATAGCTAAACCTAGACCTCGTTTTTGACCGCGTTTCAAAGCTAATGATAAGTTTTCTTCAACGGTCATACGAGGTGCTGTCCCCATTGACGGGTTTTGGAATACGCGGGAAACAAATTTAGCTCGGTCCTCTTCAGCAAGACGACTAATATCTTTATTGTTTAAAGTGATGGCACCGGAGTCTAACAGGAAGGTGCCGGCAATGGCGTTCAATAAGGTTGATTTCCCTGCCCCGTTACCCCCAACAATGGTAATGAAGTCGCCCTTCTCTACTGTTAACGATAAGTCATCTAAGGCTGCAAAGGCATCCGGTGTTCGTTTGTTAAATACTTTTCTCGCTTGGTTAATTTCTAATAAAGTCGTCATTATTTAGCCACCTTTCTGTATTCACGGTAGTCAGCCACTTTATTTTGAATGGTTGGAACAGCCAGACATAAAGCAACGATAATTGCTGAGAATAGACGGAAGTCATTCGCTTCAAAGTTCATCATTAAGACAATCGTTAATAGTAAACGGTAAATAATTGAACCCACTAGGATTGTGATAAAGCGAACCCCTAATTTCACATTGCGGAAGAGGACTTCCCCGATAATAATAGAAGCTAAACCGATAACAACAGTACCAACACCCATTTGAATATCAGCATAGCCGTTATCAGTAGAGACAATATAACCTGAC
>NZ_JBOEQF010000648.1:0-986 GCF_050689315.1 Aerococcus sp. L_32 | reverse complement strand
TACGCTATCGGTGCTAACACTGATGTGACTGCTTCAGATGTAACTGCTGCTTTAAACGAAGTGATTCCAACTGTACCAAGTGCATTTAACTCACAAGGTGTACGTGTTGTTGTCGTTTCTGGTGAAAAAAACCAACAACTTTGGGACTTGATTAAAGGTGTACAAACAGAAGTATTAGACGCAGGTACATTAAACTACATGACACCAATCATGGATGGTGCGCGTGAAGCAGTTGGTACAATCTTATTCTTCGAAGACCGTGACGCTGTTGAAGCAGGTATCCCTGGTAACCCAGAACGTCGTTCAGTTTACAAAAATCACGAATCAGCAAATGCGCAATTAACAGCTTGGTTAGCATTAACTGAATTAGGTTTAGGTGCAAACTTACAACATTTCAACATTGGCTACGAGCAAGGATTTGATCGTGCTATCCGTGAATTGTTAGATTTACCTGAAGCTTGGGAATTAGTTGCTGAAATGCCATTCGGTTCTATTGAAGCACCAGCTGCAGAAAAAGAAGTTATCGCTGCTGAAGAACAAGTTATCTTAAAATAATCACGTCATATTAGACGTTAACAAAAAGGATCATTTACCTCATGGTAAGTGATCCTTTTTTGTGTTCATTCATTGATTTTACGGAATTGAAGGGGACTAACCTGATAAGTTTTCTTAAATGCCTTACTAAATGCTAAAGGATCAGTAAAACCCACGGAACTAGCAATTTGAGAAATGGTCAAGGAGGAATTGATTAACAAATCACAACTTTTCTTCATTTTGACCATTAATATATAATCTTTTATTGACTGTCCTGTTTCTTCCTTAAATATCTTATAAAGATAACTGCGGTTCAAATTTAATTTTTCAGCTATTGTGGTAACTTGTAGGGGGGTATCATATTGACTATGAATAATCTTCAAAGCTTGCTTCATATACTTCTTGTGGTTGTTATGACTTTCCTGCGCTTCCTGGTTTGGAAATTCTTCAAT
>NZ_JBOEQF010000647.1:0-987 GCF_050689315.1 Aerococcus sp. L_32 | reverse complement strand
TGATAGTCTTTATCATTTTACCACAAAAAAATTTGGGCATTTACTGGAAACGTTTTAGTAAATATTGCATTTTTTAACATAGTTCAAAATTAACAAAGTAATAACCCTTGTGTTAATTTCACAAACTTGTTATACTGTTTAAGAAATTATTTTCTAAAATAGGAAAGAGGACTGAACATGCGTAAAATACCCAAAGCAACAGCTAGAAGATTACCACTATACCATCGCTACCTGCGTGTATTCAAAAATATGGGGAAAACACGTGTTTCTTCAACAGAATTAAGTGAAGCAGTAAAAGTTGAAAGTGCAACGATTAGACGTGACTTTTCATACTTTGGTGCTTTAGGTAAACGTGGATACGGCTATGATATTGATGCTTTATTAGATTTCTTTGGTAAGACATTAAGCCAAGACCGTTTAACAACAGTAGCACTAGTTGGTGTTGGTAATCTTGGTAATGCTTTATTAAATTACAACTTCAAAAAATCAAACAATATTCGAATTGGTGCTGCTTTCGATATCAATCAGGATATCATTGGTACAGTCCACAATGGTGTACCTGTTTATGATATGAAGGATTTAACTGAACAATTAAAATTAATGGATATTGAAGTGGTTATTCTCTCAGTACCTGAGGCAGTTGCTCAAGATATGGTCCCTGCTTTAGAACAGGCAGATATCAAAGGTATTTTGAATTTTACGCCAGTGAGGTTAGATGTACCGGATAGCATTCGGGTGCAAGATGTAGACTTCACGAATGAACTACAAACCTTGATCTACTTCATCTCAACAAATTCATAATATAATGGCTACATTTATATAAGCAAGCGAATAGGCCGAGATGGTTAGTCTCGGCCTATTTTTTATATCTATAATTGCTGTGAAAGTTTGTTAAGTTTCACATATAGGGTCTAAAATGATATAAAATTGTTTGCAATTTTTATCAAAATCTATCAAATTCAAACTTATTGTTTAGATTTAAATTGA
>NZ_JBOEQF010000646.1:0-988 GCF_050689315.1 Aerococcus sp. L_32 | reverse complement strand
GCTGCAGATTCGCTAGCAGCTGATTCACTTGCTGCGGCAGCTGACTCAGCTTCAGCATCTAATGATTCTTGTTCTTCTTCAGTGATGATCACGTCATCTAGCGCAGTCTTCAAGTCATCGTCTTTAATGTCGATGTTGTGAGCTGTCATGATGTCAGAAACGATACCAGCAACTAAAGTAGAATCAGTTAATTTTTCAGCAATAATGGATTCTTTCAGTTGTTCAGTTTCGTCTTCTAGGGAACCTTTTTCAGGTTTTTCGTCCATCTTGATAATGTGGTAACCGAAGTCAGTTTCAACTGGTGTAGTTGTGTACTCGCCTTCAGCTAGTTCTTGTGCTGCTGCGAAGAATGTTTCATCTAAACCAGAATCAGCATTAACTTCACCTAATGAACCACCTTTTTCAGCAGATGCTGTATCTGTTGAGTTTTCAGTTGCTAATTCAGCAAAGTCCGCACCATCATCTAATTGAGCAATTAAGTCATTAGCAGTTTCTTCATCATCCACTAAGATATGTGAAACAGTGAATGAAGGTGTGTAATCATCGTAGGCTGTTTGAATTTCTTCGTCAGTCACTTCGATGTATTTAGATACAGATTCACTCATTAATTTGTAGTAGTAAACTTGGTGTTCGTAGTCTGCACGGTCTGAGAAACCAGAAGATGCCAATACAGTATTGAATTCGTCTTCTCCACCATAAGCAGCGATTAGCGTTTCAACTTCAGTAGTTGCTTCTTCTTTTAATTCTTTAGCTCGGTCATCGCCGACTTCGTTTACGAATACTTCTTCCATAATTAATTCTTGTAATACGGTGTTACCGTATGTTGATTTTAATTCGGCTTGTAGTTCTTCGTTGGTTACTTCAACACCATCACCAGTTGCAACGGCGCTTGAACCATCACTTGAGCCAGTTGAGCATGCTGCTAGGGCAACAGTACTTAATAAGGCAATTGAAGTAAGTTTGAATTTCTTACTAATCATCATTTTCT
>NZ_JBOEQF010000645.1:0-988 GCF_050689315.1 Aerococcus sp. L_32 | reverse complement strand
ACCAAAGCCGTTGCCATAGCTGCTGAAGAACCCATACCACGCTCAGCAGGTATAGATGAATGGATATTGATCAGCCAGTGACTCTGGTTTTGAGTCATTAAATTCGCTCGTAATTGGTCATAAACAGCTAGCAAATTCTGTAAATCAGATGGTGCTTGGTGGAGTGGCCCTTCATATAAGTCACTCACCAAATAAGCATTGGTTTGGATCTGTTCAATGGTGACTGTCATTTCTACCGCATGAAAGGGTAGGGCTACAGATGGATACCCATGAACCACGGCATGTTCACCCATAATAATGATTTTCCCGTTGGCTTTACCAGTCGCTTTTTTCATACTTTCACTCCTATTCTTTTCTATTATATACAATATTTACAGGTGCCAACACCTTTGAAAACGAATTAAGTATAAATTTATCAAATTATTAAAGGTTGCCAGATTAGAATCCGAACAATATTTTAATTAACGTCGATAAAATCCTAGTAATCACAAATGTTAAATGCTAGAATAAAGATGAAATTCGAAAAAGGAAGTGAAAACATGAGTGTCCAACAATCAATGCAAGATATTGAAAAAATCATTGTACTTGATTACGGTAGTCAATATAACCAATTGATTACACGTCGTATTCGTGAGTTTGGCGTTTATTCAGAACTATTATCACATAAACTAACAGCTGACGAAATCATGGCGAAAGGTAATGTTAAAGGAATTATCCTATCGGGTGGTCCAATGTCAGTGTATGCAGATGGTGCTTTTTCAATTGATGAAGCAGTATTTGATTTAGGAATTCCAGTTTTAGGGATTTGCTATGGTATGCAATTAATGACATTTAAAAATGGTGGGGTAGTCGCTCGCTCCGATAAACGTGAATATGGTCAACAATCGTTATTTATTGATAAAGCAGATTCAGCCATTTTTAAGGGGTTAGAAGCAGAAGAATTAGTGTTAATGAGCCATTCTGACCGTATTGAAGAAATTCCTGAAGG
>NZ_JBOEQF010000644.1:0-989 GCF_050689315.1 Aerococcus sp. L_32 | reverse complement strand
ATAGTAAACTCTTGAAGGATCTTCACCGGGTGTGAAGACGATCGCCATCAAGATGCCTGACAAAAGTGCGGCAGCGAGCATGACCAAACCGGATTGCCATTTGGTCTTGGTGAAACGTCGACTAACCTTGAAGAATAGTGGCCATATGACCATAAACTGCATGTAAACAGCTATATACCAATAATGAGTGGTCAAAGACGGGTGTAACATATTGGCGAAATAGGACGATCCAGATAGAATCTGCTGCCAGTTATTCACGAATAACAGGGTGGTGGATAGGTTAATCCCTATATTTACTAGGAGTTGCTGTCTAAATAAGAGTAGATAGGTAAGGCCAACCATCGTGATAATGACCATGGGCCACCATACCTTGCCCATACGCTCCCAAGTTTTCTTAAAATAGGATCCTTCATCAATGTCCACTTGGTATTTACTTTCCATCTGACTCGTCACTAGGTAACCTGAAAGGACTAAAAAGATATCCACCCCTAAGAAACCACCTGAAACACGGTGAGTTAGATAGTGATATAAAATAATACCTAACATCGCTAAGAATCGAATTGTATCAAACTGTGTAAAATAGTTTTTCTTCATTACCTTCGCCTCTCTAAATTGCCAAGCACGCAATTGTCAATGCTCGAGACAATTTACGCAATTATAATACATATATTATATCGATAGTATAGGAAAATGAGAACATCAATTTTTGAGATTTCCCAAAGCCCTGCCGACAAACGACGCACTAAAGAGCAAAAAAAGTGGTCGAGCCCTAGCCCCAACCACTTCAGAAAATAAAAAAGCATATATGCTACCAAACACCTGTCGGTTAAACAACACATATGCCGAACCAATTTTTCACCTAAATGAATTGGCCTTGATTTATTCACAAGACTTATGGATATATTCCACTCCTAGCGAACTTCATCACGCTAGGAGTAGATAGAGCTAGACTCGGTTATACAGGGTATAACCACCATCATAACACTCCA
>NZ_JBOEQF010000643.1:0-989 GCF_050689315.1 Aerococcus sp. L_32 | reverse complement strand
TTTTTTATTTTGAGGAGGACAACTATGAAACAACTAACATCAGCAGAAATTCGCCAAATGTGGCTAGATTTTTGGCAATCTAAAGGCCATAGTGTGGAGCCAAGTGCTTCATTAGTGCCAGTTCAAGATCCGTCATTATTATGGATTAACTCAGGGGTTGCAACCTTGAAGAAATACTTTGATGGCTCTGTTGTACCTGAAAACCCGCGTATCACCAACTCACAAAAATCAATTCGTACCAACGACATTGAAAATGTTGGTGTGACAGCGCGTCACCATACCTTATTTGAAATGTTAGGGAACTTCTCTATCGGGGACTACTTCAAAGTTGAAGTGATTCCTTGGGCTTGGGAATTCTTAACTGACGAAAAATGGTTGGGATTAGATCCTGAGAAACTATATATGACTTACTACCCAGAGGATACTGAAACAGTTGAATTATGGCGTAAGGCGACTGGTTTATCTGATGACCATTATGTGCCAGTGGAAGATAACTTCTGGGATTTAGGTGCTGGTCCATGTGGTCCGGATACAGAAATTTTCTATGACCGCGGGGTTAAATACCAAGATTTAGAAGATTCTGACCCAGAAATGTACCCAGGCGGGGAAAATGAGCGTTACTTGGAAATCTGGAATATCGTTTTTTCTCAGTTTAACCATATGCCAAACGGCGAATATGTGCCTTTAAAACATAAGAATATTGATACGGGTATGGGGCTAGAGCGTATGACTTCTGTCATCCAAGATGCGCCAACCAACTTTGAAACAGACCTATTCTTACCGATTATTAAAGAAATCGAAACGTTAGGGACAACTGTAAAATACGGTGAAAAACCTGAAACTGATGTTTCTTATAAGGTAATTGCTGACCACGTTCGTGCAGTAACTTTTGCCATTAGTGACCGTGCTTTACCTTCAAATGAAGGCCGTGGCTATATCTTACGTCGTTTAATCCGTCGTGCGATCATGCATGCACGACGTTTAGGTAT
>NZ_JBOEQF010000642.1:0-989 GCF_050689315.1 Aerococcus sp. L_32 | reverse complement strand
GGATAACCTACTTGCATCCGGTGTTTACATGGAAGGTTTCTCTATTGAAGATAACGGGGCAACTATCCAATTCAATATCTATGTACCAAACATCCAACCAGACGTTGAAATCAACTATGCAGACGGCTCATCAGTAGGTCCTGAAGGCCCAACACAAGATGAATCATTACCAAACTTAAACCAATCTTCAACCGTTTCTGAAACTGCCCGTGCAGCCGAAAGTGCACCCGCTACTACAGCGCCCGCTTCCGGCGGTGATGTCGGTTCGGTTGATGCCAATGGCAACGGTCAGGTAACCATTAAAGAAGCCAAAGCAGCAGGCTTTTCAATGCCTATTTATGCTGATCATTGGTTATATCCATATATGGATGATCGCGACGGTGACGGTATGGTTGGTGAGTAATTTATCCTTACAATTTGTATATACGTCAAAAAAGGCGAAATGCGCTTGAAAAAGTGCATTTCGCCTTTTAATTCATCTTACTTAAGTTAAGTCTTCTCCGTCTGAATCAATGGCTTTACGGAACCAATCAAATGAAGCTTTTTTAGAACGTTCTAGCGTTCCGTTACCTTCATTATCGCGGTCGACATAAATCATACCATAACGTTTTTTCATTTCTCCTGTTGTAAAGGATACGATATCAATGACACCCCATGGTGTATAACCCATTAAATCAACACCGTCTTCATTTACAGCTAGTTTCATCTGCTCGATATGGTCACGTAAGTAAGCAATACGTGCTTGGTCATGGATTTGACCATCTGCATCAAATTCGTCTACCATACCTAAACCATTTTCCACGATAAATAATGGTACTTGGTAGCGGTCATAGAAACGATTTAATGTATAGCGTAAACCGATTGGGTCAATTGCCCAACCCCAGTCAGATCGTTCAATGTATGGGTTTTCCACTTCATGCGGCACACCACCATGAACTTTGTTAGATGCCTTGATTGGCTCATCTTTATCCACCATCGTTGACATATAG
>NZ_JBOEQF010000641.1:0-991 GCF_050689315.1 Aerococcus sp. L_32 | reverse complement strand
TTATATGTCAACGATGGTGGATAAAGATGAGCCAATCAAGGCATCTAACAAAGTCCACGGTGGTGTACCGCATGAAGTTGAGAACGAATATATCGAACGCTCAGACTGGGGTTGGGCGATCGACCCAATCGGTTTACGTTATACCCTAAATCGCTTCTACGACCGTTACCAAGTGCCATTATTTATCGTGGAAAATGGCTTGGGACTTGTAGATGAGTTTGACGCTGACGGTCAGATCCATGACCAAGCAAGGATTGCTTACTTACGTGACCACATTGAACAAATCAAATTAGCTGTTGACGAAGACGGCGTTGATTTAATGGGTTACACACCGTGGGGCGTGATTGATATCGTATCCTTTACAACTGGAGAAATGAAAAAACGCTATGGTATGATCTACGTTGATCGTGACAATGAAGGAAACGGAACGCTAGCCCGTTCTAAGAAAGCATCATTTGCATGGTACCGTAAAGCCATTGATTCAGACGGCGAAGACTTAGCTTAATCATTACAATAATAAAAGACGAAATGCACTTTTCTTGAAGCGCATTTCGTCTTTTTTCGCGTATATACAACTTGTAGGGCGGATTACTCACCAACCATACCATCGCCGTCACGGTCGTCCATATATGGATACAACCAATGGTCTGAATAAATAGGCATTGAAAAGCCTGCTGCTTTGGCTTCTTTAATGGTTACCTGACCGTTGCCATTGGCATCAACCGAACTGACATCACCGCCGGAAGCGGGCGCTGTAGTAGCGGGTGCACTTTCGGCTGCAGGGGCAGTTTCAGAAACGGTTGAAGATTGGTTTAAGTTTGGTAATGATTCATCTTGTGTTGGGCCTTCAGGACCTAATGATGAGCCGTCTGCATAGTTGATTTCAACGTCTGGTTGGATGTTTGGTACATAGATATTGAATTGGATAGTCGCCCCGTTATCTTCAATAGAGAAACCTTCCATGTAAACACCGGATGCCAGTAGGTTATCA
>NZ_JBOEQF010000640.1:0-991 GCF_050689315.1 Aerococcus sp. L_32 | reverse complement strand
CAATTCAAACATTCCGCATAATATTTCGAAAACGAAACAAAGCATTTTCCAAGCCTATCAAAACGTGTTACACTATACAAAAATAAGTAGTTATTCAAATCTATATTACCCATTATTACAATTGAAAAAGGAGTTTACCCACCATGAAGACAGTCGTTATCAGCGGATCAAATGTCGGCACCAAATCACGTGTTGCTGCAGATGAATACATTAGACAAGCAAAAAGCTACCGCCCCGATGCGGACATGGAATTAATTGACCTGGCTGAAAAGAACATGGTTTTTTCAGATGGCCGCAATTATTTTGAATATCCTGGAGACACTGGTCAAGTCCTTAAATCCATCATGGCCGCAGATGTCTTAGTCTTCACCATGCCGACTTTCCAAGCTTCATACCCAGCTACCGTGAAAAACTTGTTCGACCTGCTACCCGTGAATGCCTTCCGGGACAAGGTGGTTGGCGTCATCAACACTGCTGGTTCTCCGCGTCATTATTTAATGGTTGAAACCCAATTAATGCCGATCTTAAATTATATGAAGGCCACTGTCGTCAACAAGTACGTCTTTATTGAAGACCGAGACTTCAGCCGCAACGAAATCGTCAGTGATGACATCATTTTCCGTATTGAACGATTGGTCGATGATGTCTTCACCATGGCAGACGTACAAGCAGAAATTCAAGCCAAAAAAGATGCTGCCTACGGTTTTTAATAGCCAGCGTCATCATATTGGAAAAAGCGTGCCCCAGGAAGGTCAGTCAACTCCCTGAGGCACGCTATTTTTATGGCGAAAAATTTTGACAAAGGCTTGTCATTTTTTTTAAAACAAGCCCTTAATTCGATTGCATTAATTCGTCTACGTAAGCAACAACATCTGGTTGGTTGGCTTCAATTTCAGCAATCTTGTCAGCAAATTGTGGTAAATGCGCTTTGTGGGCATATAATAATTCGTCCAAGACGCGTTTAGCCATCTGACCACCTGGTACTAAGGGG
>NZ_JBOEQF010000639.1:0-993 GCF_050689315.1 Aerococcus sp. L_32 | reverse complement strand
GGTGAAGTTTAAGAACGCTGATATATCAGCGTTCTTTTTGTGTTCATTTTTCTTCAGTCATAATTTACATCTTTAAAACAAAAAGATAATCAATCAAATAATTAACCAAGATTACTCAAATAACAATATCAAAAAAGGAACTCCGTTTTATGAGTTCCTTTTTTTGTATATTTATTCAGTTCGTTGAAACATTGATAAGGAATAGTTGTTCCTAATTTTTTATATGATCATTAGTAATTTCAGTTAGTGTTATTTTTCTCTCATTTCCAATAACTAAAAGTACATATTTGTTTAATACTTCTGAATAATCTAAGCCAAAGGCTGAAGCAGTTGGTTGAACATGTTCTTTAAAAAACAATTTAAGTTGCATAACTTGGCGCTCAATAGAGCTGAGCTCAGAGGTTTGAGAAAGTTTCTCATGAATAATAACGAATTGGAAGTCACCAACTTCTCTAGCAGGTGTTATGGTATATCTCTGTGGTTGTTTTGGCAAACGACCACTTGTCATTAAGTCATGGATAATCTGGCGAATATAAACATTAATCTCTTGAGTGACTTTAAATCCTAGGTGTAATTTCACTTTAACGATATAGTCTGTATCCATCATGTCGACCTCATAAGCTTTTGTATAAGGCTCGTCGGTTACAACAACATTCACAAACCAATAAACTCTTGCCTTTTTAGGTCGTTTATCTAGAATAGATATATTGCCGCCTCAGGCGCACGGGTTTATAAAGAAAATCGTGAGAACTCGCATGCGCGGGATCATAATAAATATTCTGCGGCTTTCCTTGCTGCCTTACCTGAAAATCTAGCACCCAAGAAGGGGTTGCAGATTCATAGTGTGGATACTTTTGTACACTCTTATAGAAAGTTGCACCCTGACGAACGCGTACAATGCGTGAAGACCGTTTACGCTTTGATAAATGCTGCCGTACTTCCAATCCGTAATATCGATTTGCCTATGAAGACTAGGATGCGGCCACGAAAAAC
>NZ_JBOEQF010000638.1:0-993 GCF_050689315.1 Aerococcus sp. L_32 | reverse complement strand
CGATCTAGCTACTGATGGCTCTCATTTCGATGTGCATGTAATGGGTGAATTCTATGGTCATTTTGACATTCCAACGTTCGGTGAACATAATGTGATGAATGCTTTATCTGTGATTGGTTTCTGCTACTTCGAAAACTTCTCAGCAGACCGGGTTGCGGAAGAATTACGCACTTTTGGTGGGGTTAAACGTCGTTTCTCTGAGAAGAAAATTGGCGATATGACTTTAATCGATGACTATGCTCACCATCCATCAGAAATTAAAGCGACGATTAATGCTGCCCGTCAAAAATATCCCAACAAGAAGATTATTTCTGTCTTCCAACCACATACTTTCAGCCGTACCATTGCTTTAATGGACGAATTTGCGGGTGCTTTGGACTTGTCAGATGACGTGTTCTTATGCGAAATTTTTGCCTCTGCGCGGGAGAAAGACAACAAGCAAGTATCTGTTTCTGACCTAGCTAACAAGGTAACAAAACCTGTGCAAGTATTACCATTGGAAAATGTATCACCATTATTAGACTATGATGATGCAGTCATGATCTTTATGGGTGCTGGCGATATCATGAAATTCGCTTACGCTTATGAAGACCTATTGGCAGACAGCCAATCAACTATCCACTAGAATAAAAAAATTGAAAGGTCAGCTTTGTGCTGGCCTTTTTGCGAAGAGATAGATTTTTATCAGCCTTGAGAGGAGGATTAGATGGTTTACCAAAAAGTGATTCAATTTGACCAAGAGAACCAGTTTCAAGATGGCTTGGCCAATGAAATCAAGCAACTAACCTGGTTGCATTATGAAAATCCGGATAAGGGGGAAGTCCGGCAGGTGCTTGAAGACTATCACTTGCCAGTCCATTTCGGGGAGTATGTCTATGACCAGTTTGAAACGTCTTGGATTGAGTATTACCGAAATGATGCCGACGACCTATTTACCTATATCATTATCCAGTATCCCTATGGTCATGAGGTAATTAGCGAGAATACCTATCA
>NZ_JBOEQF010000637.1:0-993 GCF_050689315.1 Aerococcus sp. L_32 | reverse complement strand
CGATAGGTATTCTCGCTAATTACCTCATGACCATAGGGATACTGGATAATGATATAGGTAAATAGGTCCCCGGCATCATTTCGGTAATACTCAATCCATGATGTTTCAAACTGGTCATAAACATACTCCCCGAAGTGGACTGGCAAGTGGTAGTCTTCAAGCACCTGCCACACTTCCCCCTTATCCGGATTTTCATAATGCAACCAGGTTAATTCCTTGACTTCATTGGCCAAGCCATCTTGAAACTGGTTCTCTTGGTCAAATTGAATCACTTTTTGGTAAGCCATCTAATCCTCCTCTCAAGGTTGATAAAAATCTTTCTCTTCGCAAAAAGGCCAGCACAAAGCCGACCTTTCAATTCTTTTATTCTAGTGGATAGTAGATTGGCTGTCTGCCAATAGGTCTTCATAAGCATAAGCGAACTTCATGATATCGCCAGCACCCATAAAGATCATGACTGCATCATCATAGTCTAATAATGGTGATACATTTTCCAATGGTAATACTTGCACAGGTTTTGTTACCTTGTTAGCTAGGTCAGAAACAGACACTTGCTTGTTGTCTTTCTCACGCGCAGAAGCGAAAATTTCGCATAAGTATACGTCATCTGACAAGTCCAAAGCACCCGCAAATTCGTCCATTAAAGCGATAGTACGGCTGAATGTATGTGGTTGGAAGACAGAAACAATCTTCTTGTTCGGGTATTTTTGACGGGCAGCATTAATCGTCGCCTTAATTTCTGATGGATGGTGCGCATAGTCATCGATTAAAGTCATATCGCCAATTTTCTTCTCAGAGAAACGACGTTTAACCCCACCGAAAGTGCGTAATTCTTCCGCAACACGGTTTGCTGGGAAGTTTTCGAAGTAGCAGAAACCAATGACAGATAGAGCATTCATCACATTGTGTTCCCCGAATGTCGGAATGTCAAAATGACCATAGAATTCACCCATTACGTGCACATCGAAATGAGAGCCATCAGTAGCTAGATCA
>NZ_JBOEQF010000636.1:0-995 GCF_050689315.1 Aerococcus sp. L_32 | reverse complement strand
ACTGCGGCAAGGGTGTCGCAGTCCTTTACATTTTTACCCAAACAACAAGCAAGTCCTCTCTTAACACTTCTTAGATCCAAGGAGCTGCTGGCTTGGTAATAGCTAGCGACATCTTTAAGCACTCAGCTTCTAGGCGGTCGTCCTTTTCCAGAAAGTAACTAAATATTGATAGAAATGAAGGTTTTTTTATGTCAGATAATGAGCAAGAACACGTGAAGTTGCATAGTTTGCAAGCTATGACTTTGAAGGAAATTTACCAGTATGCGAAGGCGTATAAGGTCCCCTATTATAGTCAAATGAATAAGAAGGAGCTGATTATGGCTGTCTTGCGGGCGCAAGAGGTGAGTCAGGGATTTATGAATGTCGAGGGAGTGCTTGATATTACGGGGTCTGATTTTGGTTTCTTGCGGTCGATTAATTATTCGCCTAGTCAGGAGGATATTTATATTTCGAATTCTCAGATTCGCCGGTTTGGTTTGCGGAATGGGGATTTAGTGTCGGGTACAGCTCGTCCGCCTAAGGCTTCTGAGCGGTATTTAGGTTTGATGCATGTGTATGCGGTGAATGGTAAGGACCCAGATGAGGCGAAGGAACGGGCGCATTTCCCAGCCTTGACACCTGTTTATCCGGATGAGCAATTACGGTTGGAGTCGACACCTGGACGTTTGTCTGCGCGGATGATTGATTTGATTTCGCCTGTTGGTTACGGTCAACGTGGTTTGATTGTGGCACCTCCTAAGGCTGGTAAGACGGTCTTGATGAAGGAAATCGCCAACGGGATTACAGCTAATAATCCGAATGTTGAGTTGATTATGCTGTTAATTGATGAGCGTCCTGAAGAGGTGACGGATTTGGAGCGGTCAATTGATGGGGAAGTGGTTTCTTCTACTTTCGATCAACGACCTGAAAACCATGTGCGGATTGCGGAATTGGTTTTAGAACGCGCTCGCCGTTTGGTGGAAGATAAGCGTGATGTGGTTATTTTGATGGATTCA
>NZ_JBOEQF010000635.1:0-995 GCF_050689315.1 Aerococcus sp. L_32 | reverse complement strand
CGAATCCATCAAGATAACGACATCACGCTTATCTTCCACCAAACGGCGCGCCCGTTCTAAAACCAATTCCGCAATCCGGACGTGGTTTTCAGGTCGTTGATCGAAAGTAGAAGAAACCACTTCCCCATCAATCGACCGCTCCAAATCCGTCACCTCTTCAGGACGCTCATCAATTAACAGCATAATCAACTCAACATCCGGATTATTAGCTGTAATCCCGTTGGCGATTTCCTTCATCAAGACCGTCTTACCAGCCTTAGGAGGTGCCACAATCAAACCACGTTGACCATAACCAACAGGCGAAATCAAATCAATCATCCGCGCAGACAAACGTCCAGGTGTCGACTCCAACCGTAATTGTTCATTCGGGTAGACTGGTGTCAAGGCTGGGAAATGCGCCCGTTCCTTCGCCTCATCTGGGTCCTTACCATTCACCGCGTACACATGCATCAAACCCAAATACCGCTCAGAAGCCTTAGGCGGACGAGCTGTACCCGACACCAAATCCCCATTCCGCAAACCAAATCGGCGAATCTGAGAATTCGAAATATAAATATCCTCCTGACTAGGCGAATAATTAATCGACCGCAAGAAACCAAAATCAGACCCCGTAATATCAAGCACACCCTCGACATTCATAAAGCCCTGACTCACCTCTTGCGCCCGCAAGACAGCCATAATCAGCTCCTTCTTATTCATTTGACTATAATAAGGGACCTTATACGCCTTCGCATACTGGTAAATCTCCTTCAACGTCATAGCCTGCAAACTATGCAACTTCACTTGTTCTTGCTCATTATCTGACATAAAAAAACCTTCATTTCTATCAATACTTAGTTACTTTCTGGAAAAGGACGACCACCTAGAAGCTGAGTGCAAAAAGATGTCGCTAGCTATTATGAAGCCAGCAGCGTCTTGGGTCTAAGAAGTGTTAAGAGAGGACTTGCTTGTTGTTTGGGTAAAAATGTAAAGGACTGCGACACCCTTGCCACAGC
>NZ_JBOEQF010000634.1:0-995 GCF_050689315.1 Aerococcus sp. L_32 | reverse complement strand
CATTCTGAAGAAGAACATACAGATGAGGACACTGATGCTGAAACCGATGAAGACCACGACCACGAGGGCCACAGTCACGAGACGGACCCACACACTTGGTTAGATCCTGTCAATGCGGTCACTGAAGCACAGACAATTGCCAATGCATTAACGGAAGCAGATCCTGATAACGCTGAAACTTACCAAGAAAACGCGGGACAATTTGCTAGCGATATGATGGCCGTTCATGATGAATACGCCAGCCTATTTGAATCAGCAGAAACTAAAACTTTCCTTACCCAACACGCAGCTTTTGGTTACCTAGCAAACCGCTACGGTCTACACCAAGCAGCAGTTACAGGTGTGACGGAGTCAGCTGAGCCATCGCCTAAACGTATTGCAGAAATCGTTTCTTATATGGAAGAAAACAATATTTCTATCATCTACGGTCAAGCTGGTGGTGCTACTGAAATTGCGACCACTATCGCGTCAGAAGTGGGCGGTACAGTAGGTGAATTGCAGTCAATGGAGAGTGTTGACACTAGTCAATATCCAGCTGACGGAAACGGCTTTATCGCTATTATAAAAGCCAATCTTGAAAGTTTAGCCGAAGGCGTTCAATAAATAGTTTAACCACTAAGAAAAGGAGGGATACCATGCACTACATTGAGGTGAAAAATTTAGGCTTTTCATGGGATAACGAACCCGTATTAAACGACATTTCCTTTACCGTAGACCAGGGTGAATTTGTCATCCTCACCGGGGAAAATGGCGCCGCCAAATCAACTTTATTACGCAATATACTTGGCCTTTTATCACCTGATCAAGGGTCCGCTACAATTTCTAAAACCAATGACTCGGGTCAAAAATTACAAATCGGCTATGTGCCGCAAACTTTGAACAGCTTTAATGCTGGTTTTCCAAGTACAGTCTATGAATTTGTAGCTTCTGGTCGTTTCCAACAAGATCGTTGGTTTAAAAAACTAGATGACAACGACAAATTACATATCGAAAGG
>NZ_JBOEQF010000633.1:0-996 GCF_050689315.1 Aerococcus sp. L_32 | reverse complement strand
CAAAAGGGCTTCAGCTCTAGAATCTAGAGCCACGTTTTCCGGGCTTAAAATCACTTCTCTGATATCTTCCGCAATCGGGTCGCCACCTGGCTCGCGGGTCAGCTTTAAAGGTACAGCCAACTTGTCTTCAAGCTTTTGTGTCAGTCCCTGAATAAGGGTCGTTTTGCCTGCGCCATCCGGTCCTTCAACTGTGATAAATTTCCCAGCAAATGTTTGTGTATCCATGAGGTCTCCTTAAAATCTGTTATAGACTAGTTAATCGATGTCACGGCGGCCTTCAAGGGCACGCAATAGGGTCATCTCATCCGCATACTCAATATCACTGCCGACAGATAAACCATAGGCAATCCGCGATACTTGAATGCCTGCAGGTTTAATCAAACGAGACAGGTAGGTTGCGGTCGCTTCCCCTTCAGCTGTCGCATTGGTCGCCACAATCACTTCCTTGATCTGGTCATCTTGCAGACGGGTCAATAGAGGTTGGATATTTAAATCTTCCGGTCCAGTCCCTTCCATTGGTGACAAGACTCCGTGCAAGACATGGTAGAGGCCGTGATACTCACGCATTCGTTCCATAGATACCACATCACGCACCTGCTCCACCACTAAAATTCGTGACCGGTCGCGGTTTTCATCTGCACAGATTTCGCAAGGATCAGACTGGGTAATATTCCCGCAAACTGAGCAATAACGCAGTTCACGCTTTGCATCCACCAAGGAAGACGCAAATTGAAGCACATCCGCCTCAGGCATGTCCAAGACGAAGAAGGCCAACCTAGACGCCGTCTTCGCGCCAATCCCTGGCAACTTACTAAAAGAATCGATTAACTTAGCGATTGGTTCTGGATACTGCATTCTCTACACCCCTGCATCTAACTTTCCTTACATTTTAAACATTTTTGATAAAAAGGGTAACACGCTGACAAAATGGAAAACCAATACTAGGCAGCAGTGCTCATAACCTAACTGTTCCTGTCTGTAATACCATATCTTATC
>NZ_JBOEQF010000632.1:0-997 GCF_050689315.1 Aerococcus sp. L_32 | reverse complement strand
GATGTCCTTCCAGGAAGTCATGGTTGTGATCCTTGTTTTTATCATTGGGATTTTTACCTTGTGTTATTTATCTAAACGATTAGCTTCGGTTCCTATGATTGGTGAAGTAGTTGAGCGTTACGAAAAGGTCATCGTACCAGTCGTTTTCATCGGATTGGGTATTTTTATTCTGTTAGAGAATGGTACGATTCAACATCTTTGGTCACTGATTGCATAGAATTTTAAGCAGCTTCACGGAAAGTAGAATATACCATTAAAGTATATAAGGCTAAGCTTAGATACATATAACACAACTGGAATATGAAAGAGGCACAGAACGATGCAATACAATTAGCATCGTTTTGTGTCTCATTTTTATGTATATTTTTTAACAATTATGGATCACAGCTTTCTTATTCTCTAAATGGGAAATAAATAAGCTGATATTTTATTAGTAGGTTATTCTTGAAGAACTGAGACAATCATAGATCTAATTCGAGAGAGAATAAAAAATATAGCGTATACAAAAACATTTAAGAAGAATTTTGGTAATATATGTAGGAAGAGAAAAGGGGAGGCATGATTTATGCAATATTCATATAAATATATAATATTAGGTGGCGGGATGGCTGGTGCCAATGCCGCAATGGAAATTCGTAAGTATGACCGTAAAGGGACATTGTTGATAGTCACGCAAGAAACTGACAAACCCTACTATCGTCCTCCATTAAGTAAAGAATTTTGGACAGAGCCAGACCATCCAAAAGAAACGATATATTATAATATTTCGGATGATGAATCGATTGATATCTTAACTGGGACAACTGTGAAGCAAATTAATGCCGATCGACAAACGATTGAGATTGAGAGTGGAGAAATCTATCAATACGAAAAATTGCTTTATTCACTGGGTGGCGCTCCAAAGTGGATTGATGGGCTGGAGAGCGAGCGTGTCCTAGCTTTAAGAAACTTAGAAGATTACCGAAACCTCCGAAAATTAGCCAAACCTGGGAGCAAA
>NZ_JBOEQF010000631.1:0-997 GCF_050689315.1 Aerococcus sp. L_32 | reverse complement strand
AATGTCCTTCCAGGAAGTCATGGTTGTGATCCTTGTTTTTATCATTGGGATTTTTACCTTGTGTTATTTATCCAAACGATTAGCTTCGGTTCCTATGATTGGTGAAGTAGTTGAGCGTTACGAAAAAGTCATCGTACCAGTCGTTTTCATCGGTTTGGGTATTTTTATTCTGTTAGAGAATGGTACGATTCAACATCTTTGGTCACTGATTGCATAGAATTTTAAGCAGCTTCACGGAAAGTAGAATATACCATTAAAGTATATAAGGTTGAGCTCAGATACATATAACACAACCGGAATATGAAAGAGGCACAGAACGATGCAATATAATTAGCATCGTTTCGTGTCTCATTTTTATGTATATTTTTTAACAATTATGGATCACAGCTTTCTTATTCTCTAAATGGGAAATAAATAAGCTGATATTTTATTAATAGGTTGTACTTGAATAACTGAGACAATCATAGATCTAATTCGAGAGAGAATAAGAAATATAGCGTATACAAAAACATTTAAGAAGAATTTTGGTAATATATGTAGGAAGAGAAAAAGGGAGGCATGATTTATGCAATATTCATATAAATATATAATATTAGGTGGCGGGATGGCTGGTGCCAATGCCGCAATGGAAATTCGTAAGAATGACCGTAAAGGAACATTGTTGATAGTCACGCAAGAAACTGACAAACCCTACTATCGTCCTCCATTAAGTAAAGAATTTTGGACAGAGCCAGACTATCCAAAAGAAACGATATATTATAATATTTCGGATGATGAATCGATTGATATCTTAACTGGGACAACTGTGAAGAAAATTAATGCCGATCAACAAACGATTGAGATTGAGAGTGGAGAAATCTATCAATACGAAAAATTGCTTTATTCACTGGGTGGCGCTCCAAAGTGGATTGATGGGCTGGAGAGCGAGCGTGTCCTAGCTTTAAGAAACTTAAAAGATTACCGAAACCTCCGAAAATTAGCCAAACCTGGGAGCAAG
>NZ_JBOEQF010000630.1:0-997 GCF_050689315.1 Aerococcus sp. L_32 | reverse complement strand
TAAGAGAAACCTAAGTAATCAACTTTACCATTTTTCAGAATTTCTTCATCACCATCTAAGAATGGAATTTCAATACCGTTACGTTCAAATTCCTTTAATGAATAATTTGGATAGTACCCGCGCACTTGCACATCTGGGAAGAAGTAACGCATACGCATAGTTTCTTCAGCTAAGAAGACGTTGGCTGGATCACCAGTTTTTGGATAAACTGGCACGTGTGAAACCATGGCACCAATTTCAAAATCAGGATTAATTTTTTTACCTGCTGCAACAGCTAAAGCTGAAGCAATTAAAGTATGGTGGGCTGCTTGATACATGACTTGTTCAGGATTTTCACCCTCTTCAACAGTCACACCTGCATTTGTCCACAAGAATACAGGATTTGAATAATCCATCATATTGTTGATTTCGTTGAAAGTCATCCAGTATTTCACTTTATCTTTGTAGCGTTCAAAGACAGTTTCAGCAAATCGTACAAAGTGGTCAACTACTTCACGGTTTTTAAAACCACCGTAATTTTGGGCTAAATTCAATGGCATCTCAAAATGCGTTACTGTAATGACTGGTTCGATATCATATTTTAATAATTCATCAAAGAAATCATCGTAGAATTGTAAACCTGCTTCATTTGGTTCTGCGTCATCTCCATTAGGGAAAATACGTGTCCAGTTAATAGATGTACGGAAAGCTTTTAAGCCCATTTCAGCAAATAGCTTCACATCTTCTTTGTAGTGACCATATAAGTCAACTGCTTCATGGTTAGGATAGTATTTATCTTCTTCAACTGTTTTTGTAATTTCACGTGGTTGGTTAGGGCCACCAGCAGTCATTACGTCGGCAACACTTGGGCCTTTGCCGTCAGCATTCCAGCCACCTTCAGCTTGATGAGCAGCGATTGCGCCACCCCATAAGAAATCTTTTGGTAATTTTGCCATGATTGATAAACTCCTTTATAAATTTATTTGGTTAATTGAATCAAAGTTTGACCATCTTCAGC
>NZ_JBOEQF010000629.1:0-997 GCF_050689315.1 Aerococcus sp. L_32 | reverse complement strand
CAATTTTTTGCTCAAGCGGGGATGATTAAACAAGAATCCTTTCAAGACTTTAACAAAGCCTTATTTAAAATTTTGCTACCAATCAACTTATTCACCAATATTTATAAGTCTGATTTCAAGCAATCATTCAACGGCTATGCCTTGACCTATATCCTTGTCATCGCTTTGACCCTATACTTTATTCTAGCCTTTATTATTCCAAAGGTATCCGATGACCGGACCCGTTACGGGGTGATGCTACAGGGGTCAGTCAGAGCTAACGCCATCCTATTTGGTTTACCCTTGGGGACATCTCTATTAGGTGAAGAAAATATGGGGATGGTGACTATTACCTTGGCCATCATCGTGCCGTTCTGGAATATCATGTCGGTCGTCGGTTTTTCTTTATATTCAGAAGATAAGGTATCTTTTAAACAGATGGGTAGAAGTATTATCACGAACCCAATGGTGATTGCCACGTTCATTGGTTTGATTGTTGTCTTACTGGGTCTACAATTTCCAGAAGCCATCAATACTTCTTTAACCAACATTAACCGAATGGTATCGCCGCTTGCCTTGATGGTCATGGGTGGGACTTTCTCTTTTAAATTGAAAGATGTCGATTTTGCCTTAATCTTTACGGTAGCCAATAAATTGATTATTATTCCTTTAATCGGAATCACCCTCGGTGCTATTCTAGGTTTTAGAGGGGATGCAATCGTTTCTATCCTGATTGCATTCGCTGGGCCAACGGCTGTGTCGTCTTATGCTCAAGCCATTGCAGCGGACGGAGACGGGGACTTAGCCAACCAAACAGTGGTGTTTACAACCATCTTTTCTATGATTACCTTGGTATTCTTGATTACCTTGATGAAAACATTTGGTTTATTCTAATAAAACAGTAAGTAAAAACCCCCTAAGTCGCGGAACTTAGGGGGTTTTATGTATTAATGAGCGTCTTGTAGTAGGATGAGTTGGGCAATTAGAAGTCTAATTTTGCCCAAGCTGTTTCTAAGGT
>NZ_JBOEQF010000628.1:0-1001 GCF_050689315.1 Aerococcus sp. L_32 | reverse complement strand
AGGAATAATTCAATCGGATTCGTTTTCCAGTCATATAATATCATCAGCCATTTAGATGTCTTATCCAACGTGGAATTAGGGATGACTTTATCTGGTGTGGCGAAAGAAGAGAAACGGGAAAAAGCGAAAAACGCTTTGATACGTGTGGGCTTAGAGAAACATATGCACAAGCAACCCAACCAATTATCGGGTGGACAAATGCAACGTGTAGCCATTGCGCGTGCCTTAGCCAATGATCCGGATGTCCTATTATGTGATGAGCCAACAGGGGCTTTGGATTCTGAAACAGGCCAACAAATTATGGGCTTGATTCAAGAACTAGCCAATGAAAAACTCGTGATTATGGTTACCCATGATAGCGAATTAGCCCACCAATACGCCAACCGTATCATCAATTTTAAAGATGGTGAAGTGGTTAACGATTCAAATCCATACGACAACGAGGATGCAGATGCAGTCTTGGATATGCGCCGTACTGGTATGTCTTATTTAACTGCTTTAAACCTATCTTTTAAAAATATCATGACAAAAAAAGGGCGAACCTTTATCACGTCCTTCGCTTCAAGTATTGGGATTATTTCAATTGCGGTTGTCCTATCTCTATCAAACGGTTTCCAAAAGCAAATTGATTCAACACAGGCCGAAACGAGTGCTCAATTCCCGGTAACCATATCACAAGTCGCCCAAGATGCCTCTAATTTCACGCTATCAACTGAAGAAGAAACGGAATACCCAGAGGGCAATACCGTGATTGCCAACGAAGACCCAGCTTCAGCTGGTCAACATGAGAATGACATTACCACTGATTTAGTTGAGTACGTGAAAGACATCGACCCAGCCTTGACTGAGGCTTTAAACTATACTTATTCTGCCCAGTTGAACCTTTTACGCGATGTAGATGGGGAAGTTGAGCAAGTTGCCTTTTCTAATTACGCCCAAGATTCAGCTACCGGTGACATCCAAAGTTTCTATGCGACATCATCTGGTATGGGGGCTTCCAC
>NZ_JBOEQF010000627.1:0-1003 GCF_050689315.1 Aerococcus sp. L_32 | reverse complement strand
CAAGTATCCATTAATCAAATACCACCGTTCAAATGCCTCAGCATCTTACAACCAAACGCCTAACGTGACTATTGGAGAAAACGTAACTGCTGGAGAAATCCTAGCAAACGGTCCTTCAATGGAAAAAGGGGAAATGGCTTTAGGTCAAAACCCTCTGATCGCCTTCATGACTTGGGATGGTTATAACTACGAGGATGCGGTTATCATGTCTGAACGTTTAGTTAAAGACGATGTCTACACTTCTATTCATATTGATGAATTAGAATCTGAAGCGCGTGATACTAAATTAGGACCTGAAGAAATCACTCGTGAAATTCCTAACGTTGGTGAAGACTCATTACGTAATCTTGATGAACGTGGAATCATCCGTATCGGTGCAGAAGTTAAAGACGGTGATATCTTAGTTGGTAAAGTAACGCCTAAAGGTGTAACTGAGTTATCAGCAGAAGAGCACTTATTACATGCGATCTTTGGTGAAAAAGCACGTGAAGTTCGTGATACATCATTACGCGTACCACATGGTGGTGGCGGTATCGTTAACGACGTGAAAGTATTCTACCGTGAAAACGGCGACGAATTATCACCAGGTGTTTCTATGTTAGTTCGTGTATATATTATCCAAAAACGTAAGATTCAAGTTGGGGATAAAATGGCCGGACGTCATGGGAACAAAGGGGTTGTGTCTCGTATCTTACCTCAAGAAGACATGCCTTACATGCCTGACGGAACACCAGTTGATATCATGTTAAACCCTCTAGGGGTACCTTCTCGTATGAACATCGGGCAAGTATTAGAGTTGCACTTAGGTATGGCTGCACGTGAGATGGGCATTCATATTGCAACACCAGTATTTGATGGTGCGAACGAAGAAGATGTATGGGAAACAATCAAAGAAGCAGGTATGGCAAGCGATGCTAAAACTGTTCTTTACGATGGTCGTACAGGTGAACCGTTCGACAACCGTGTTTCTGTAGGGGTTATGTACTACTTGAAACTTTCTCAT
>NZ_JBOEQF010000626.1:0-1003 GCF_050689315.1 Aerococcus sp. L_32 | reverse complement strand
TAAGTACCCATTAATCAAATACCACCGTTCAAATGCCTCAGCATCTTACAACCAAACACCTAACGTGACTATTGGCGAATCTGTTACAGCTGGCGAAATCCTAGCTAACGGACCTTCAATGGAAAAAGGGGAAATGGCTTTAGGTCAAAACCCATTAATCGCCTTCATGACTTGGGACGGTTATAACTATGAGGATGCGGTTATCATGTCTGAACGCTTAGTGAAAGACGATGTCTACACTTCTATTCATATTGATGAATTAGAATCTGAAGCGCGTGACACTAAATTAGGACCTGAAGAAATCACACGTGAAATTCCTAACGTTGGTGAAGATTCATTACGTAACCTTGACGAACGCGGAATTATCCGTATCGGTGCTGAAGTTAAAGATGGTGACATCTTAGTTGGTAAAGTAACGCCTAAAGGTGTAACTGAATTATCAGCAGAAGAGCACTTATTACACGCTATCTTCGGTGAAAAAGCACGTGAAGTTCGTGATACATCATTACGCGTACCACATGGTGGCGGCGGTATCGTTAACGACGTGAAAGTGTTCTATCGTGAAAACGGCGACGAATTATCACCAGGTGTTTCTATGTTAGTCCGTGTTTACATTATCCAAAAACGTAAGATCCAAGTTGGGGATAAAATGGCCGGACGTCATGGTAACAAAGGGGTTGTGTCTCGTATCTTACCTCAAGAAGACATGCCTTACATGCCTGACGGAACACCAGTTGATATCATGTTGAACCCTCTAGGGGTACCTTCTCGTATGAACATCGGACAAGTATTAGAGTTGCATTTAGGTATGGCTGCACGCGAAATGGGCATCCACATTGCAACACCAGTATTTGACGGTGCCAATGAAGAAGACGTATGGGAAACAATCAAAGAAGCAGGTATGGCAAGCGACGCTAAAACTGTTCTTTACGATGGTCGTACAGGTGAACCATTCGACAACCGCGTTTCTGTAGGGGTAATGTACTACTTGAAACTGTCTCAC
>NZ_JBOEQF010000625.1:0-1006 GCF_050689315.1 Aerococcus sp. L_32 | reverse complement strand
AAAAATAAGGTCTTTAGCACGACTGTATTCATTGTAGAAAACGGACGGCAATATAAATATAATAATGTCCCTTATGATCAAAGAACTCGGGAGTAAGTAGCTGTGGGTAATGGGTAAAAAGTGAGCAAGAATGTTGATAAAGGGCACTATGGATAAAGCTAAGTTTCATTGAAGACTGATATATGCTATACTAATTGGGCTATAAAAAGTGACTCTATTTAGAGAGATAGATTAGTCAATATGAGGTGAAAAGTTTGAAAAAGAGAATAAGTGCTTTGCAAGAAAGCATGGCAGCTGAAGGTATTAATGCATACTATGTCACTGACCCATTTAATTTAAGATATATTTCTGGTTTTACTGGCACAAGTGGTACAGCATTAATTACAGCAAATAATGCGTACTTCATCACAGATTTTAGATATCGGGAACAAGCGAAAGTACAGTGTGCTGGCTATGAAATTATCATTGCTGGCGGATCTGCAGCGCATACTAGTCCATTGCGATTCGTTCAATCCGTAGTGGTTAACGAAAATCTAGGTCAACTTGGTTATGAAGAAGAATATATGACAGTTGCTAAATTTGATGAGTTAGAAGATATCGTTTCTGCTCGCTTAATCCCAGCATCTGGAATGATTGAAGCCTTACGTCAAACCAAAGACCAAGAAGAAATTACGACAATTCAACGAGCATGTGAAATTGCAGATGCAGCTTTCGAGCATATCTTAGGCTTTATTCAAGTCGGTATGACTGAAATCCAAGTTGCAAATGAATTAGATTTCTTTATGAGAAGCCAAGGGGCAAGTGGTGTTTCTTTTGAAACAATTGTTGCATCAGGTTATCGTTCTGCAATGCCACATGGCGTGGCCTCTGATAAAGTGATTGAAGCAGGCGATATCGTGACTATGGACTATGGTTGCTACTATAAGGGGTATGTTTCTGACATCACAAGGACTATCGCTGTTGGAGAACCATCAAGCAAGATGAAAGAAATCTATGATGTTGTTTT
>NZ_JBOEQF010000624.1:0-1010 GCF_050689315.1 Aerococcus sp. L_32 | reverse complement strand
TTCACCTGGAGTCAGGCCTACTTTATGTGACGTTTGTTGTAGGTATGCCGGGTTCGAGTCTGAGGTAACCCCCATGTATAACAAGACATCTCGCTCTCTAATCGATTCAGTTACACGGAAAGTATCGCCAACTTTGATTGCTTGAAGGGTTTTACCCATTGTAGCTTGTTCTTGAGTCTCTTCTAAATTATGTTCTACCATATTCAATACACCCCTACGCTTATTTTATGATCATGTCATTTCCAACGATTATTTGTTGCGAAAAAATGCAACAGTCTCTTTCATATTTTATCAAAGAAAATGGATATATGCGACAAATACAATAGTATGGTAGTAGATACCATTATACCGGCTACATAAAAAAGCTATGACCAGAATGTCATAGCTTTTTTAACCAATTCTATTTGTTTTCTAAATAAGTGGCTAACAAGTCAATGTATAAGTTGACGAATGTTAGATACTCGTCCTTGTCCACGTATTCATCAATTTGATGTGATGTTGTTGATCCTGGGCCAAAGATAATGATTGGGTAGCCTGCTGGTTTGTTGGCAACAAAGTTTGCCCCATCCGTACCACCTGTCATTGGCACAACTTCCAAGTCTTGGTTTAGGTATGTAGCGCCTAATGTTTTGGTTAATTGCACTAAGTCTGAATTAACCCCGCCATTTAGTGGTTTTAAGTCTAAGGTTAATTGTAGGTCGAAGTCTGCCCCTTTATCCAAGAATTCTTGGTAAACTTCAGTAAATACGCCTTTAACTGCTTCATTGTCGAATTCAGGAACTGTTCGGATGTTGAAGACTACTTCTGCGTTGTCAGGAATAGTATTCACTTGGTCACCACCACGGAATACAGTCACGTTAAAGGTTGGTTGTTTCAACAATTGGTCCAACTCTTGGTTACCAGCGTCGTCCCCTTCAACTGCCCCGTATAAATTCAATACTGGTGAGAAGTCTAATTGACCAAAGCTGATATCTTTTGTTGCTTCCTTGAATGCCTCTTTAAATGCTAAG
>NZ_JBOEQF010000623.1:0-1011 GCF_050689315.1 Aerococcus sp. L_32 | reverse complement strand
CTCGCCTGGCGTAAGGCCTGCTTTATGTGACGTCTGTTGTAGGTATGCGGGGTTCGAGTCTGAGGTAACCCCCATGTATAACAAGACATCTCGCTCTCTAATCGATTCAGTTACACGGAAAGTGTCACCAACTTTGATAGCTTGAAGGGTTTTACCCATTTCAGCTTCTTCTTGCGTCTCTTCTAAATTATGTTCTACCATATTCAATACACCCCTACGCTTATTTTATGATCATGTCATTTCCAACGATTATTTGTTGCGAAAAAAGCAACAGTCTCTCTTATATTTTATCAAATAAACTGGATATATGCGACAAATACAATAGTATGGTGGTAGACACCATTGTACCGGCTACATAAAAAAAAGCTACGACCAGAATGTCATAGCTTTTTTAACCAATTTTATTTGTTCTCTATATAAGTGGCTAACAAGTCAATATATAAGTTGACGAATGTTAGATACTCGTCCTTGTCCACGTATTCATCAATTTGATGTGATGTTGTTGATCCTGGGCCAAAGATGATGATTGGGTAGCCTGCTGGTTTGTTAGCAACAAAGTTTGCCCCATCCGTACCACCTGTCATTGGCACAACTTCCAAGTCTTGGTTTAGGTATGTAGCGCCTAATGTTTTGGTTAATTGCACTAAGTCTGAATTAACCCCGCCATTTAGTGGCTTTAAGTCTAGGGTTAATTGTAGGTCGAAGTCTGCCCCTTTATCCAAGAATTCTTGGTAAACTTCAGAAAATACACCTTTAACTGCTTCGTTGTCGAATTCAGGTACCGTACGGATGTTGAAGACAACTTCTGCGTGGTCAGGAATGGTATTCACTTGGTCACCACCACGGAATACAGTCACGTTAAAGGTTGGCTGTTTCAATAATTGGTCTAATTCTTGGTTACCAGCGTCGTCACCTTCAACTGCCCCGTATAAATTCAATACTGGTGAGAAGTCTAATTGACCAAAGCTGATATCTTTTGTCGCTTCTTTGAATGCCTGTTTGAAGGCTAAA
>NZ_JBOEQF010000622.1:0-1011 GCF_050689315.1 Aerococcus sp. L_32 | reverse complement strand
GTATTTTCCAGTCTTCTCATCAATTATTTATTTAGTTTTTTCCATGAAAAAAGCACCCAAAATCAATTGGATGCTTTCTCTCTTTTATTGACATTTACTTAAAGCGACAGATTATAAATCTTCGTCTTCGATAAATGTTGCTAATACTTCTTCAACCATATCCCATTCTTCTTCAGTCTCAATAGGATTTAATTGACCTTCAAAGCCGTCTTCACTTTCAACGTAAGAGAAAGCTTGTAATTCTACGCCCTCTTCGTCAGCTACGCCTGCTGGGTAGACGATAACATATGATTTACCGAAATCTTCTGAATCGAATGTAAATAGAATTTCGAATAATTGCTCGTTACCTTCCTCGTCGACAATTGTAATGTGCTCGTGACCTTCGTGGTCATGTTCATGATGTTCAGTCATTTGAAAATCTCCTTTTTCTCTCGTGTGTTGATCCTGTAACGGACTCAATCAATATCTATCAATAGCCATCATATCCGGCTTTAAAAGTCAGAATTATCCGACGCTTCCTAAAATACGCCAATTACTTTACAGTAACTGTTCGGTTTTTGGGCCAGAGCGTCAATTCTAAGCGACTTTCCGTACACCTACTACGATGGGTGGGCATCTAAATAATTCTGCAGAATCAATACCGCAGCCAATTTATCAATCACTTTCTTACGCTTCTTACGACTGACATCGTTGGCGATTAACATCCGTTCTGCTTGAACAGTTGTTAACCGCTCATCCTGGTAAAAGACTGGTAAATCAAACCGGTCTATCACAAGTTCGCCGTATTTTTGTGAGGCTTCAGCGCGTGGACCGATAGAATTGTTCATATTCTTGGGTAAACCAAGAACTAACGCTTCTACCTTATACTCAGCAATTAATTCACCAAGTCGGTCCAAACCGAATTCTTCTAATTCTTCATCGATTGGAATGATTTCTACCCCTTGGGCCGTCCAACCGAATGGATCAGAAACAGCTACGCCGACTGTTTTAGACCCAACATCTAATCCCATG
>NZ_JBOEQF010000621.1:0-1011 GCF_050689315.1 Aerococcus sp. L_32 | reverse complement strand
TTTGGGATTAGATGTGGGGTCTAAAACAGTCGGCGTGGCTGTTTCTGATCCATTCGGTTGGACGGCCCAAGGGGTAGAAATCATTCCAATCGATGAAGAATTAGAAGATTTCGGTTTGGACCGACTTGGTGAATTAATTGCTGAGTATAAGGTAGAAGCGTTAGTTCTTGGTTTACCCAAGAATATGAACAATTCTATCGGTCCACGCGCTGAAGCATCACAAAAATACGGACAACTTGTGATAGACCGGTTTGATTTACCAGTCTTTTATCAGGATGAGCGGTTAACAACTGTTCAAGCAGAACGGATGTTAATTGCCAACGATGTCAGTCGTAAGAAGCGTAAGAAAGTGATCGATAAATTGGCTGCCGTATTGATTCTGCAAAATTATTTAGATGCCCACCCATCATAGTAGGTGTGCGGAAATTCGTTTAGAATTGATGGGCTGGACCAAAGGACGAGCAGTTACTGTTAAGTAATTGGAGCATCTTGGGAAGCGACGGATAATTCTGACTTTTCAAGCCCGATATGATGGTTATTGAGAGATATTGATTGAGTACGTTATAGGCTCAACACACGAGAGAAAAAGGAGATTTTCAAATGACTGAACATCATGAACATGACCACGAAGGTCACGAGCACATTACAATTGTTGACGAGGAAGGTAACGAGCAATTATTCGAAATTCTATTTACATTCGATTCAGAAGATTTCGGTAAATCATATGTAATTGTCTACCCAGCAGGCGTATCTGACGAAGAGGGCGTAGAATTACAAGCTTTCTCTTACGTTGAAAGTGAAGACGGCTTTGAAGGTCAATTAAATCCTATTGAGACTGAAGAAGAATGGGATATGGTAGAAGAAGTATTAGCAACATTTATCGAAGACGAAGATTTATAATCTGTCGCTTTAAGTAAATGTCAATATAAGAGAAAAAGCATCCAATTGATTTTGGGTGCTTTTTTCATGGAAAAAACTAAATAAATAATTGATGAGAAGAGTGGAAAATAA
>NZ_JBOEQF010000620.1:0-1011 GCF_050689315.1 Aerococcus sp. L_32 | reverse complement strand
GAGTAAATTCATCTCCCTAGCGTGACCACTGACGCCAAATGACACGAAGGGAATGTCTATACTTTATAGATAGGCAATCCTTTGGCTATAAGCTGGCATATATTCCCCAATTGGTTCCCCATTTGTATGTAGGTAAATTGCTGGTTTTAAGGCTGCCAAGATTGAAATATTTTCAAAAGCATTTTGTAAAAGATACAATTCTGGGACTTTTTTCAGTGATTTTAGGTTGATGTAGTCCGGTTTATTTTCCAGACTAGAACCCACATCATTTGACATATCCTCGGACAGTATCAGAAAATCCGCATCCGGGTAAAAGACCTGGTAGACCTTGGCATAAGCTGGTTCAAATTGATTGATAGCCCGTTCTAACTGATCGACTTTTTCAGGATGGTAGCCCGTCAAACGAAAGTCGACCGTATGGACAAATTTGGCTTCAGGCGTTTGGATAAAAATGCCCCAATTCCTTTGATATCGTGGTCTGACTCTTGGAAAAAACTTGGATATCCCCAGTCGTCACTATTTACCCGTAGTCACCCCATGTAACATGGCTACTGGCGCCACTTCATCGCCTAACTCAATCAAGGCTTCATAAAGTACATTTTCTTCGCAGTAGTACAGAATATCACGTCCACGTTAATTCTCTGTAAACTTTGGCTATTGTTTGACTAAATTCGAAATTATATGCAAAAAAAGAAACCAAGTCTTTACCTGATTGTTTGCAGGTAAAGACTTGGTTCTCTAATTATAATGCTTTATTCAAAAAATGGTAGGTCATCATTTGACCCTTGGAAATCTAGGGTAATTTCCTCGTCTTCTGTCTCTTGATTTTGATTTTCTTCGCTAGCAACTTGCCCTTTAGGTTTATAGAAAGCCCGGTTGTCCATACCGAAAATGCGGGCTGAAAATTCGCCAGGTTCTGTATGGTCCAAAGCAGTTGTCATCATTTGAATAGAAGCATCTAAGTTGTCTAAATGATGTAGGATTTCAGCTTCTAATAAATGCGGTGACACA
>NZ_JBOEQF010000619.1:0-1012 GCF_050689315.1 Aerococcus sp. L_32 | reverse complement strand
GATCTTACATACTTGTTCTTACTATTCAACATCACCCTTGTTTCAGCAACTATTTGATCGTCAAGTAGCTGACGGACATGATATTGATGTATACGTCCCTATCTCAAATCAATTTCCAGAAGAACGGATTGCTTCTAGAGCACCATATGCAGAAACTGTCCGTGTCTTCAATCAAATCGAGCGATTTTTCTACTTCTATAAGCAAAATAAAATCTATCGAGATTTGAAAAAACGCTATAAAACTAGCGAATACGACTTAATTCACGCACATTCCCTATTTACCAACGGGTATATGGCCTACCAAATTCATAAAGAATATGGGACACCTTACGTTGTAGCAGTTAGAAGCAATGAAGTAGCTGATTTCTTTAAAAAAGCATTTTGGTTGAGACCTATTGGTTTAAATATTTTGGAGAATGCCAGTCAAATTATCTTTATCTCACAAAATAATTTTGAGAATACTTTTGAAAAATATATTCCTACATCAATTAAAAAGGAGTTATTAGCAAAGACCTTAGTCTTGCCAAACGGTATCGATCAGTTCTGGCATGAACATGCCTTTGAAGATCGCCAAGGGACTTTAAATGAGCCTTTAAAAATTGTTGCGACCGCAAAAGTTCAAAAGGCTAAAAACCTGCTGACTTTAGCAGACTATGTCGCTGCCTATAACCAGGATGAAGCGCCAGCTGAATTACATATTATCGGTCCTAATTGGGACCAGGGTATTTTTGATGAATTAATTAAAAAACCATACGTGAATTACCACGAGCCAATGGATAAAAATCAATTAATTGCCTTTTACCGAACAGCAGATATATTTGCCCTGCTATCTTCACCTGAAACATTTGGCCTAGTTTATGTTGAAGCGATGAGCCAATCCCTACCAGTAATTTACACGAGTGGAGAAGGTTTTGATGGTTTCTTCCCTAACAAAAAGATTGGTATTTCGGTAGATCGATTTGATGTTGCTGCCTTTAAAGATGCTGTCGACTACATCAAAAAGTACTATCCA
>NZ_JBOEQF010000618.1:0-1012 GCF_050689315.1 Aerococcus sp. L_32 | reverse complement strand
AGGATAGTACTTTTTGATGTAGTGGATAGCGTCTTTAAAGGTAGTAACATCAAATCGATCTACCGAAACACCAACTCTATTATTGGGGAAGAAACCATCAAATCCTTCGCCTTTTGTATAAATTACTGGTAAAGCTTGGCTCATTGCTTCAACATAAACTAATCCAAAGGTTTCTGGAGAAGATAGCAGGGCAAATATATCTGCTGTTCGGTAAAAGGCAATTAATTGATTTTTATCCATTGGCTCGTGGTAATTCACGTATGGTTTTTTTATTAATTCATCAAAAATACCCTGGTCCCAATTAGGACCGATAATATGTAATTCAGCTGGCGCTTCATCCTGGTTATAGGCAGCGACATAGTCTGCTAAAGTCAGTAGGTTTTTAGCCTTTTGAACTTTTGCGGTCGCAACAATTTTTAAAGGCTCATTTAAAGTCCCTTGGCGATTTTCAAAGGCATGTTCATGCCAGAACTGGTCGATACCGTTTGGCAAGACTAAAGTCTTTGCTAATAACTCCTTTTTAATTGATGTAGGAATATATTTTTCAAAGGTATTCTCAAAATTATTTTGTGAGATAAAGATAATTTGACTGGCATTCTTCAAAATATTTAAACCAATAGGTCTTAACCAAAATGCTTTTTTAAAGAAATCAGCTACTTCATTGCTTCTAACTGCTACAACGTAAGGTGTCCCATACTCTTTATGAATTTGGTAAGCCATATATCCGTTGGTAAATAGGGAATGTGCGTGAATTAAGTCGTATTCGCCAGTTTTATAGCGGCTTTTTAAATCTCGATAGATTTTATTTTGCTTATAGAAGTAGAAAAATCGTTCGATTTGGTTGAATACACGGACAGTTTGAGCATATGGCGCTCTAGAAGCAATCCGTTCTTCAGGATACTGGTTTGAAATAGGGACGTATACATCAATATCATGTCCGTCAGCTACTTGACGATCAAATAGTTGCTGAAACAAGGGTGATGTTGAATAGTAAGAACAAGTATGTAAGATT
>NZ_JBOEQF010000617.1:0-1017 GCF_050689315.1 Aerococcus sp. L_32 | reverse complement strand
CATAAAAGAACTGGATCTCTTAGCCAAACATGCGGCTTTAAGAGGTCCAGTTTTTTAGTATGCAGTAGTTGCTAAATTGCTACATCAATGAAAAGAAGTAGGCAATTTCTTCAAGAGTATATTTCTTATTGTACTCTTCAAATTTAGCCAAGAAATTGATAACGGCCGAGGCCTTCAAATCATTGGCTAATTCATCATATTTGCTAGGGATTTGCATTTGTCTCACACCGGTAGGGAAATTTTCTTTAACCGACTTGGTCATTTTATGGACGAAAGAAGGGTCGCCATTTTCACCCAAAAGGATGCTTGACCGGGTTGTTTCCTTGGAAAATTTGTTTAAAATATGAAAAAGCACCTCGTATTTACTTGTTTGAGCGAACAACTCTTCAACTTGACCAATGGCCTCGTTTTCTAAATTTTCGATAATTTCATTTTCGATTTCTTCTACCACGGCGTATTTATCATCAAAATAACGGTAGAAAGATGACCGGTTTAGGCCAGCTTCTTTGACAATATCTTGAATGGTGATAGTGGTGAAGGGTTGGTCTGCCATTAATGTTAGAAGGGATGATTTGATGTTTTCACGCGTTTGTAATGATTTATTGCTTACAGTCATTTGTTCGTCCTTTGCCAATTTTTAGGTTAAAATATACTTGTGCTATTGCAATGTTATCAAACTTTTATAGAATAAGACACATTGTCTTATTTTGTGCTAGCCATGAAAATGAATATACTATAAACTATTAAAACAGTAAAAATAAAAGGAGTCTTATATAAATGCTTGAATTAAAAAATCTCAAGAAAACGTATGAAGTGGGCGATACGGTAACGCATGCCTTAAATGATGTATCGATGGCTTTTAGAAAACAAGAACTCGTTGCTATCTTAGGGCCTTCAGGTTCAGGGAAAACGACACTTTTAAATGTGATTGGTGGTTTAGACCAGTATGACTCTGGTGACATGGTGATCAACGGCCAGTCAACTAAAAACTTCAAAGACCTAGATTGGGACGCTTAC
>NZ_JBOEQF010000616.1:0-1017 GCF_050689315.1 Aerococcus sp. L_32 | reverse complement strand
GTTGTTGTACCACCAATCGCCTTGATGGGGATTATTACGCGTACAGTATCGATGAACTTCCCTGGCCCAGGTTCTCGTTTAGTTGAAATGAATATCAATATCATCCACTCTATTCCACATAACTCAATCATCACGTTTGAATTTGAGGTTATCCGTGTAGAAGAATTGAAGCAATTCGTGACGATTCACTGTATTGGGAAATTTACCAACTCAACTGGTGACGACCGTGTCCTAGATGCCATGTTGACTGTTTTACCACCACTAGAGCACCTACAAAATGACGCTGAAACGATTGATGCAGGTGTATTCCAACGAATTTCAGGAGGCGACTCAATTGAGTACTAATAAAGAAAAGAAGAAGCTCGTCCTATTTGACGGGTCATCTCTGGCTTTTCGTTCTTTCTTTGCCATCCATAATATCGATTCATTCGTAAACAAGAATGGTATGCATACCAATGCCTTGTTTGCTTTTCATGAAATGATGAATAATATCTTGGAAAAAGAACAGCCGACGCATGCCTTGGTGGCGTGGGACGCAGGTAAAACGACGTTTAGAAACGAATTCTTTGATGAATATAAAGGCGGGCGTCAATCAACACCGTCTGAGTTTAGAGAGCAGATGCCATTTTTCAATGTGCTCCTAGATGCCTTTGGGGTTGCGCATTATGAGTTGACGAACTATGAGGCGGACGACATTATCGGGACTTTTGCGACTAAAGTAGACCCTGAAGAATTTGATGTTGTCGTGATTTCTGGGGACAAGGATTTGACGCAATTGGCACGGGACAATGTCCGGGTAGATATCACCAAAAAAGGGGTATCTGAATTAGCGTCTTATACGCCAGCTTCGATTATGGAAGATATGGGGATTACACCTGAACAAATCATTGATATGAAGGGGTTAATGGGGGATTCTTCAGATAACTACCCCGGTGTATCAGGGATTGGTGAAAAGACAGCCCTAAAATTATTACATGAATATGGGTCAATGGAAGCGATGTATGAGCAAATTGACGA
>NZ_JBOEQF010000615.1:0-1019 GCF_050689315.1 Aerococcus sp. L_32 | reverse complement strand
GGATGCCACATATCAACCATCGTTTTTTCACCAGGTTCTGCTTTACCTCTTTGTTGAATTTTATCTAAACCAGCTGCAAAAATATCCGCGAGATTTTCTGAGTTTTTAGCCGTTGTTGCCATGGCTAGGAAGGCAGAACCATATAAAGGACCGGATGCACCACCAATCTTACTCATTAGGGTTTGCGCAACAGTCATAAACAGCGCTGATGCATCTGCTGGTTGTTTGCTTTCCAAGGCTTCCTTAGTAGCAACTGCACCGCGGGCCATGTTATTACCATGATCTCCATCACCAATTTTTTGGTCTAAATCAGATAGATAAGCTTTTTCTTCTATTAAGCGGTCAAACCATTGGTCTAACCAAGTTATTGTTTCATTTACATCCATACATGACATCCTCTCTTAACTAAACTATCCCCAAGCTGCAGTGTTTACCGGCGCTTGTAGGGCACTTACCCAGTCTGCGTCCTCAAGTTTCAGTAAGGTTAATGACGCCCCCTGCATTTCCAGTGAAGTCATCAGGTCTCCTACCTTAACAAAATCAACTTCTAGCCCTTCATCTCCCAACTGTCCTTGAATATCATTCCAGAATAGGTAAAGTTCCATTAACGGTGTACCGCCCATCCCATTGACCAATACGGCAAAACGATCTCCAGTTGTCCAGTTGAATTCTTCTTTTAGCCTACCAATTAATTCCGCAGCCATTTCTTTTGCAGGCTTGATTTTCTCACGACGGTAACCAGGTTCCCCGTGGATTCCAATACCATATTCAAATTCATCATCTGCAATATCAAAACCAGGTTTACCTACTTCAGGGACGGTTGCGGCTGTTAAAGCAAGGCCGATAGATTTAAGATTGTCGTTAACCTTTTCCGCAATAGCTTTTAAGTCATTTAAAGATTTCCCTTGGTCTGCGTAGTAGCCGATGATTTTATGCATAAAGACTGTACCGGCAATGCCACGTCGGCCTGCGGTATAGGTAGAATCTTCCATAGCAATATCATCATCAACGATGATTGC
>NZ_JBOEQF010000614.1:0-1020 GCF_050689315.1 Aerococcus sp. L_32 | reverse complement strand
TCTTCTACACACTGGAAGAAAGTAGCATCATCATTGACTAATAATCCCTTCATGGTTTGGTGTAGGGCGTTAAAGTGGCTAATAAAAGCGACTGTTACTGAATAGGGTTTATCCCTGGTAAATTCTTCAGAATAATGACTGGTCATCTTGGCAACCTCCTTCTATCTACTATTTTGATTATAACAAAAAGACGATGGAATAATGAATAGCAATAGTCTTGAGCAAATAAATTACAACCTTAGGTGTGCTAGCTGATTATGACATCCAGGCGACTGAAGACTTGGAAGGGAAAACAATTGGTGGTGTTGCAGGGTCACATAAGGTGGATATCATGACGCAATATATAGAAGATAAGAGTTTAGATATTGAAATCCGTACTTATGAAAATCGTGAAGGAACTGAGTTAGCTGTTGAAAAAGGTCAGATCGATGCCTATGCTCAGGGTTATACGATTATTCAAGCGAGCATCCAATTGAAGAACAAATCATTCCGTACGCTAGGGACTGCTGACCGTTTGCCCTGGTTAGTTGCCATGTATGAACGGTGGGGTTTTGTTGAATTCGACCGAAAACGATTGAGCAATAAAAAGCACATCACTGTTTATTTGCAAAAAAACCTTATATAATTCTCCATATTTGGAAAACAGGATAGTGCCTGATATAGGCAACAAGAATGAAAAGGATCTACAAAGAGGAAGTGAATGAATATGGATTTTCTATACATGCTAGAAATCTTACCAGAAGTTGCTAGCTATATACCTACAACGCTTGTTCTAGCGTTTGTCTCTATGTTTTTCTCTGTGGTGATTGGTTTAATCGTAGCCTTTGGTCGCCGTAGCAAAAATAAAATTATCTCAAGTATATCAGCGGCATATATTTCTGTATTCCGCGGGGTACTAACAGTTGTGCAAATATTTATTATCTACTTTGGACTCCCACAATTATTACCATCTATGTCTAACTTGTCCGTAATGAGTGCAGCGATTATCGGTTTATCTTTTAAAGAAGCCTCTTATTTAGA
>NZ_JBOEQF010000613.1:0-1023 GCF_050689315.1 Aerococcus sp. L_32 | reverse complement strand
AGTGTCACCGCATTTATTAGAAGCTGAAATCCTACATCATTTAGACAACTTAGATGCTTCTATTCAAATGATGACAACTGCATTGGACCATACAGAACCTGGCGAATTTTCAGCCCGCATTTTCGGTATGGACAACCGGGCTTTCTATAAACCTAAAGGGCAAGTTGCTAGCGAAGAAAATCAAAATCAAGAGACAGAAAACGAGGAAATTACCCTAGATTTCCAAGGGTCAAATGATGACCTACCATTTTTTGAATAAAGCATTATAATAAGAGAACCAAGTCTTTACCTGCAAGCAATCAGGTAAAGACTTGGTTTCTTTTTTTTTTGCATAAATTTCCTGTAAATTTCGAATTTACGCAAACAATATCCCAATTCTACAGAAATTAACATGGGCGTGATATTCTGTACTACTGCGAAGAAAATGTACTTTATGATGCCTTGATTGAGTTAGGCGATGAAGTGGCACCAGTAGCCAAGTTACATGGAGCGACTACGGGTAAATAGTGACGATTGGGGATATCCAAGTTTTTCCAATAGTCAGACCACGAGATTAAAGGTATTGCGAGCATTTTTATCCAAACGCCTGAAGCCAAATTTGTCCATACGGTCGACTTTCGTTTGACGGGCTACCATCCTGAAAAAGTCGATCAGTGAGAACGGGCTATCAATCAATTTGAACCAGCTTATCCTAAGGTCTACCATGCCTTTTACCCGGATGCGGATTTTCTGATATTGTTCGAGGATATGTCAAATGATGTGGGTTCTAGTCTGGAAAATAAACTGGACTATATCAACCTAAAATCACTTAAAAAAGACCTAGAATTGTATCTTTTACAAAATGCTTTTGAAAATATGTCAATCTTGGCAACCTTAAAACCAGCGATTTATCTGCATACAAGAGGAGAACCAATTGGAGAATATATGCCAGCTTATAGCCAAAGGATTGCTTATTTACAAAGTATAGACATCCCCTTCGTGTCATTTGGGGTCAGTGGTCACGCTAGGCAGATGAATTTACTG
>NZ_JBOEQF010000612.1:0-1026 GCF_050689315.1 Aerococcus sp. L_32 | reverse complement strand
CAAGTGAAGGCTGCTGAAAATGAAGCTAATCAAACTGGTTTAGATGCAGAAAATGATCAAGCAGGTGACTAGATGGTGAAAAATGACGATTCAAAGGCAAGGTCAACGGGCCAAGTGGCCATGCAAGGGGCTGCCGTTCTAACGCTCGCAGCCTTAGTGGCTAAAGTATTGTCTGCTATCTACCGGGTTCCTTTACAGAATATGGTCGGTAACGAAGGTTTCTATGTCTACCAACAGGTCTACCCAATTTACGGTATAGGGATGACCTTCGCTTTAAATGGTTTGCCATCTTTTATTGGCAAACAGGTCGCCCTACAAAATAACCACAAGCAAAGTAAGTCTTTGTTGAAGAGATACGCAGTCATTGTATCGGTCTTTGCACTCGCTTGTTTTGCCCTGATTTATTTTGGGGCTGATTGGATTGCGGCTATGATGGGTGACGGTTTACTGGCACCTGTTATCAAAAGCGTGTCTTTTATGTTCCTCTTGATGCCAGGTCTACTCCTGTCCAGAGGTTTTATGCAGGGGCGTAATCTTATGACCCCAACCGCTATTTCGCAAGTTGCCGAGCAATTCGTTCGGGTGGCAGTCATTTTAACTGTCGCCTTCATCTTTAGTAGGATGCAGCTGAATGGCGCGAATCCAGATGTCTACCAGATGGGATTTTGGACCATGCAGTCAGCGTGGATTGCTGCCGCAGCCGCTTCTGTCGTCATGGCTTATTACTTATTAAATTACCGCGAGAAGGCCATGTACCAAGACTTCTTAGCCGGCCATTACGGGTTAGGTCAAGCGAGGGAGAATGGTGATGATACAGGCTTATCTTGGGCTAAGTTAACCAAAGACTTTGTCACAGAAGGTTTTGTTATTTGTTTCTTCTCAGCACTATTGGTCTTTTATCAGCTGATTGACGCCTTTACCGTTTACGACCAATTGGTAGATAATGGAATTGCGACGGCGGTAGCCAAGGATATGAAGGGGATTTACGACCGCGGCCAGCCCATCGTCCAACTAGGCATGGTTGTG
>NZ_JBOEQF010000611.1:0-1028 GCF_050689315.1 Aerococcus sp. L_32 | reverse complement strand
TAATGTGTTGGCTTTGATTTTCATGTTGTAACCATTTATTGGCCAATTCAGGTTCAAAGTCCACAAATTCAAATGATTCCAGTTCATCATGCAATTGTAGATATTCGTTCATTGATGTAGACTGTTGGTTGGCTAATTCCAGTTGGATTTCACCACTTGTTGCGTCCTTTAAGCTGGTTTGCAGACGGCTTAAACGACTAGATTCTTGCTCATAGGATTGGCGTAAATCAAAGTAAGCTGCTTCCTTATCTTGCGCCTTTGTTAGTCTGCCTTCAGCTGTTTCAATCTCTTGGATCTTTTGATTTAAGACTGGGTTCTTACCGTTTGGCTTGTAGATTTCTTCAGCCTGTTTAGCCATATGAGGGGTGATATCGGTTAAGACTTGGCGTCCCGACATCCCAATTGACATCAAGCTTTTAGCAAAGTCTTCTTCATCATCCCACACAAAGTCCATTAAATCATCTTCTGAAAAACCGAAGTAGGCAAGGTAATCTGTCTTACTTAAATCATTCCACAAGAAAGAAACATCGTTTGTGACTTGTTTCTCCCCTTCGTTAATGGTGTAAGTCAGTTGTTGTTTGCCATTTGTTTTGGTTCGTTCAATCATGACATCCCCGTATTTAGTATTTGTAAGGTATAAACGGCCACCGTATTTGATATTATCATTGGTATCATAATTTCTAGCATTTTTACGGCGTGTGTTTGGGAAACCAAACATGACACTTAATAGGAATGACATTAGGGTGGTTTTTCCTGACCCATTCAAACCAGAAAAAATATTTAAATTGGGTGTTAGCTGGAAGGATTGGTCAACCCATTTTCCATACCCAAAAATCTCAAAGCGTTGAATATGCATGGCTAAAATCTCCTTTGTTCCTGGCTATAACTTGCTTGCTCTAAAATGATTTTCTCTTTCGCCTTGGCCAAAATATCTGCCTTGAATTGGTCTGGGTCGATTGCAGAACCAATTAGTCGCTGCCATTGTCCGTTCTTCTCAAGGTCTTCAATGACTTTTTGGTATTGGTCAG
>NZ_JBOEQF010000610.1:0-1038 GCF_050689315.1 Aerococcus sp. L_32 | reverse complement strand
GGCTGTTTCACCAACATGGTTGTCAGCTTGGTCAGCGGCTTTTGTTTCTTTTTCTGCTTCAGTTTCACTAATCGCTTGGTTAGCGGCAGTACCTGTTGCGACATCATCAGCTGGATGAATGGCTGCTGCATTTTCCGTAAAGGCTGGACGTTGCTCAGTGTGGTAGTTGTTTACTGGTGCGTCTGGTGTTAGGTCTAATTCTTTAAAACGAAGGTCTAAGTCATCACCGTGCTCGTCAGTAATTAAACGGTATAGTAAAGCTGTCGCAACCATTTGACGGATTGTATATTTAATCGAGAAGATCATGATGGCTACAGTCGCGATAATCGCTAAGATAGCAATTAAGATACCACCGTTATTTAGGAAGGCACCTAATAGTCCTAAACCACCAAAAATCACAATAGCTAGTAAGACTGGGTAAAGGGCATTTTGGAAACCAATCCAGAATAATGTCCACTTGTTCCCTTTCATCATGACTTTAGACACTTTCAATGGCTTACGGCCACCAATACGGTCATTGTCAAATAGTAGGTAGCTGTTCATCGCTAAACGCAAGGTAACGATTGTCATCAAGATAACATACAAGATGATAAAAAGAAGCGCTAATCCTACTGCAAGACCAGCTAGTCCTGAATAATCACCTGCTGTTAAGTCAGTTGGCGGTGTTAAAGATTGACCAGTTAGGTAGAAGATTCCAACACCAATACCACCAAGAACTACGGCAAACAAGATTGTCCATAAAAAGATGACGATAGTATAGATAATTTGGTTCCAGATATTACGGAAATAACGACGTTGGAAGGGTTCGAAAATATTCCCAATATGGAAACGATCCTCATCCACCAATCGTAAAACCGACCAGTCAATCCCTAAGCTTAACGGGAAAGAAATAAAGATCGTAATAATCAACGATGCCATACCCGCAATCGTCAACATAGAATCTGTTGCGGTTGTCGTATCGGTTGTGCCGGTAATCATTTCAATTGCCCAAGTAATCAAGCCTGTAATAATTCCGGTAACTAAAGTCGCACCAAAAAT
>NZ_JBOEQF010000609.1:0-1039 GCF_050689315.1 Aerococcus sp. L_32 | reverse complement strand
AAGAAATATAACTTTATTGCTTACAATGTCACAAATGATGAAGAATATATTGATTATGCTGAAATCGACCGCTTAGCCAAAGAACACCAACCTAAATTAATCGTTGCCGGTGCTTCAGCTTATGCGCGCACGATTGATTTTGAAAAAATTGCTGAAACTGCTAAAGCAGTTGGTGCATACTTTATGGTTGATATGGCTCACATTGCTGGTTTAGTTGCAGCGGGTCTACATCCAAATCCAATTCCTTATGCAGACGTTGTGACTTCTACAACGCATAAAACTTTACGTGGACCTCGCGGTGGTTTAATCCTAACTGCGAACGCAGATTACGGTAAGAAATTAAACTCTGCTATTTTCCCTGGTATTCAAGGTGGACCTTTAGAGCACGTGATTGCTGCCAAAGCTGTTGCCTTCGGTGAAGCCTTACAAGACGACTTTAAAGACTACCAGGCGCAAATTATCAAAAATGCCAAAGCCTTTGAAAAAGTCTTCAATGAAGAAGGCATTCCAATGGTATCTGGTGGAACAGACAACCACTTGTTATTACTAAAAGTTATCGGTTTTGACGTGACAGGTGCTGAAATCGAAACAGCCTTAGATGAAGTTGGTATTACTGTAAATAAAAATACTATTCCAAACGAAACTTTAAGTCCATTTAAGACAAGCGGTATCCGTATTGGTACGCCTGCCATCACCACTCGTGGATTTAAAGAAGCGGAGTCTGAACAAGTGGCTCGATTGATTGCTAAAATCATCAGAAATCCTCAAGATGAAGCTGTTCGTGCTGATGTTCGTGCGTCTGTTAAAGCCTTAACTGAAGCAATTCCATTAAAATAATCTCATTTATAGGACTTGAAGGCCTAGCTTACTTGCGCTAGACTTTTAAGTCCTATATAATATCTAGAGTTTGAGCAAAATTAATTGGCTGCATAAAATTTAAAAGTGAGGTAAATATTCATGAGTAAATTAGTTGTAATTGATCACCCTTTAGTACAACACAAGATGGCTATGTTACGTGATAAAGATTTAGGCACTAAAG
>NZ_JBOEQF010000608.1:0-1040 GCF_050689315.1 Aerococcus sp. L_32 | reverse complement strand
TAAGAACTTAACAGATAAAGTAGCTAACATGACCCATATTGCATGGGCAACTGGTGGGTCAATGGTACCAGCAGATGAGCAAGTGTTATTCTACGAAAATGGTAAAGCCAATCAATAATGTGAAACGATAAATCGAAATCACTATAGAAGAAAAGGGTAATTGAGTGTCAAAGCTCACTTACTCTTTTTTATTTTGCCCAATTTTTAGCAACAATTGCCACTGCAGGTATGACTTTAAGTACCTTATTCATCGCATCATTTGTAAGTTCAATTACGAAAAAATTTGGTAAAAAAAAAGCTGAATCATTCGCACTAATCGGTGCAGGCTTCATCTATGTCCTTGCTTTCGTATTAAGCATTCAAAATCCATTAGTATTTGCCATCTTACTTATCGTTGCGGGTATAGTTATGAATTACTACACTATGGCAATGTACGCTTACGTAACAGACGTTATTGATGACTTCTACATCAAACGTGGTATACGTAAAGATGGTACAATCTACTCAGTTTACTCATTTACACGCAAAATAGGTCAAGCGATTGCTGGTTTCTTAGCCGGTGCTTTACTAACACAAATTGGTCATGTTTCAGGTGCTGAACAACAAACTGCTGAAGTAGCGAATAGTATCTACTTGCAAAAAGCATCGAACCTTTCCAACTAAAGTGAAGGTTCGATGCTTATAGACGTTTATGAAGTTGAATTTAACTCAATACTTCTCAACAAAAGACTTCAATCTGATGGTTATGCCGTTCTTTAATCTTGCCTTCATCAGCTAATTGATGCAGGGATCGGCTAAGTGTTTCAGATGACATGCCTAAAAAACCTGCTAAAAACCGCTTCGTTTCCTCGTGATAGAAGATTTGGTGGCCATTCACCAACTCGGCTTCCTTACAAATGAAATTGAATAACCGTTCTTTTGCGGTGCAAGTAGATAACAACATGGATTGCTCTTCTGAAGCGTGTAGGCGCTGAGACAGGGCTTCAATCATCTTAAGGGATAATTGCGGGTAGTCCGACAGCAGTTGTTTAAATTGTTGG
>NZ_JBOEQF010000607.1:0-1046 GCF_050689315.1 Aerococcus sp. L_32 | reverse complement strand
TGAGGGTCACTGATTGATTGCCCAGGGGTATTTTGTTATATTTTGTGTATTAGATTGGACAAGAAAGAGAGGTATTAAATTGAAAAAAGTATTAGCAGCTATAGATATTCAGCAATTATTCATCATCACTTTGGGGACTTTAAGCATGACCATTGGTTTGTATTTCTTCTTAGTACCTGATTCCCTTGTCGGTGGGGGTACTGGAGGTATAGCGCAGGTATTGGCACCATTTATTCCGCTACCTTATTCAGCGATCCTTTTTGCCATTAATATAGTCTTACTGGTCATTGGGATTATGGTGATTGGTAAGGATTTTGGTGGGACAACCCTGTATTCTGTCATCCTCTATTCAGGCTTTTATGCCTTATTCGAACGGTTTGTACCAGTTACAGGGGCAGTTGCTGATGATCCCTTGGTCAACTTGATTTTGGGGCAAGTCCTCCTTTCAACTGGTGTCGGCTTAGTTTTTAATGCCGGTGCTACAACTGGTGGGGTAGATATTATTGCCAAAATAATGAACATGTACCTACCTGTAACCTTTGCGACAGGGGTCATGATTTCCGATATGATTATCTTGCTTGCGAATATGCTGGTATTTGGGATTGAACGTGGATTGTATGCCACAATCGGGGTCCTACTGGCCAATGTGGTTGTTGACCGCGTTATCACTGGTGGTTCTGCAAGATACAACGTGAATATTACGTCAGAAATTGCTGGGGAAATCAACGAATTTATTTTGACAGAATTGGCCCGTGCGACAACAATCTATACGGCTAAGGGTGGATACACTAAGAAATCACGTGCGGTGATTACTACAGTTGTTGACCGTGAAGAATTATTACGGTTGAAAAACCAAGTAACTGAAATGGATGCGAATGCTTTTATGTATGTGTCGCCAGTATCTGAAGTGTCTGGGCGCGGATTCTCTTTTGAAGTGAGGAGAAAACAGTCTCGAATTGCTAAACTAAGAGCGCGTACTTTGAAAGGGAAAAATTCTAGTATCAACAATTAGCCTTTTTGTTCCAATAATCATGTATAATAAAGGT
>NZ_JBOEQF010000606.1:0-1046 GCF_050689315.1 Aerococcus sp. L_32 | reverse complement strand
CGAGGGTCGCTGATTGATTACCCAGGGGTATTTTGTTATATTTTGTGTATTAGATTGGACAAGAAAGAGAGGTATTAAATTGAAAAAAGTATTAGCAGTTATAGATATTCAGCAATTATTCATCATCACTTTGGGGACTTTAAGCATGACCATTGGTTTATATTTCTTCTTAGTACCTGATTCCCTTGTCGGTGGGGGTACTGGGGGTATGGCGCAGGTATTGGCACCATTTATTCCGCTACCTTATTCAGCGATCCTTTTTGCCATTAATATAGTCTTACTGGTCATTGGTATTATGGTGATTGGTAAGGAGTTTGGTGGGACAACCCTGTATTCTGTCATCCTCTATTCAGGCTTTTATGCCTTATTCGAACGGTTTGTACCAGTTACAGGGGCAGTTGCTGATGATCCCTTGGTCAACTTGATTTTGGGACAAGTCCTCCTTTCAACTGGTGTCGGCTTAGTTTTTAATGCCGGTGCCACAACTGGTGGGGTAGATATTATTGCCAAAATAATGAACATGTACCTACCTATCACTTTTGCGACAGGGGTCATGATTTCCGATATGACCATCTTGCTTGCGAATATGCTGGTATTTGGGATTGAACGTGGTTTGTATGCCACAATCGGGGTCCTACTGGCCAATGTCGTTGTTGACCGCGTAATCACTGGTGGTTCTGCAAGATACAACGTGAATATTACATCAGAAATTGCTGGGGAAATCAACGAATTTATTTTAACAGAATTGGCCCGTGCGACAACAATCTATACGGCTAAGGGTGGATATACTAAGAAATCACGTGCGGTGATTACTACAGTTGTTGACCGTGAAGAATTATTACGGTTGAAAAACCAAGTAACTGAAATGGATGCGAATGCTTTTATGTATGTGTCGCCAGTATCTGAAGTGACTGGGCGCGGATTCTCTTTTGAAGTGAGGAGAAAACAGTCTCGAATTGCTAAACTAAGAGCGCGTGCTTTAAAGGGGAAAAATTCTAGTATCAACAATTAGCCTTTTTGTTCCAATAATCATGTATAATAAAGGC
>NZ_JBOEQF010000605.1:0-1047 GCF_050689315.1 Aerococcus sp. L_32 | reverse complement strand
CAAGTTAATAACCTTTACTGGCGTGTTATCTGCCTTTAATTCAAGATTTTCTTGGTTGATTTTCGGCAGTTTAACTGAATTTAAGAGATCAGCATCTGATACGGGCGCAATATTTTGGCTATTTAACTGGTCAAAGTCAATGATTTCCCCGTTTTTGATGACAAGTTCAACTGATACTTGGTCAAGGTCATCGATGATGAGTAAATCCGCTAGATAGCCAGCCCCGACTGCTCCTAAATCATGTAAGTTATAAGCACGAGCGGCATTATAGGAAGCCATTTTGTAAGCTGTGGCAGCAGGAACGCCTAGTGCGATCGCCTTACGGACGCAAAAGTCGATATGGCCTTCTTTTTCAATATCTTCAAGATGTTTATCATCCGTACAGAACATGCAATGGTCTAGGGCGATATCATGTTCAACAAAGCCTTTAAGGATTGCCTCAAGGTTTCTAGCGGCACTACCTTCACGGATCAACAATTTAAAGCCAGCCCGTAATTTTTCAATCGCTTCCTCGTAATTCTCCGCCTCGTGTTCAGTATCAATACCGGCAGCCCGGTATGCTTGTAAGGGTTTCCCCGTTAAACCAGGGGCATGACCATCTATAATTTGGTTTTTAAAAAGTGTCAATTTATCCAGTATTTTCCCGTCAGCCTTAACCACATCATCAAACCGCATCATTTCAGCTAGACCAAAGACTTGCTTGTTTTCAAGGTAGGGCGCCATGTCAGCTGCTAAAATTTCGCCAACCCCATTGGTGTCGATATCTGTTGCAGGCACACACGAAGGCATCATGATATGGGTAGTCATAGGCGTTTCTTCAATACTGGTCAGCATAAAGTCCAAGCCTTTTTGCCCAAGGACATTGACCAATTCGTGTGGATCAGCAAAAACGGTTGTTGTTCCTTTAGCTAGGGCGTATTTTGAAAATTCTAAGGGCGTCACCATGGCAGATTCGATATGCATGTGGGCGTCGATAAAGCCTGGTGCAATGTATTTGCCTGTACAATCAATGGTTTGCTTGCCTTCATAGTCGCCTAAAGCCGCAAT
>NZ_JBOEQF010000604.1:0-1048 GCF_050689315.1 Aerococcus sp. L_32 | reverse complement strand
CATGATATCGTATTTTAAGTGTCGAAAGACCACGTGTCGTGGCGAGTCTAAGTCTATATAAGGAGGTGCGTTAGATGTACGCAATTATTAAAACTGGTGGAAAACAAATTAAAGTTGAAGCTGGACAAGCTATCTACATTGAAAAATTAAATGCAGAAGCAGGAGACAAAGTTACTTTTGATCAAGTAGTTTTTGTTGGTGGTGACGATGTTAAAGTAGGAACACCTTTAGTTGAAGGTGCGACTGTTGAAGCAACTGTTGAAAAACAAGGTCGTCAAAAGAAAGTAACTACTTTCAAATACAAAGCTAAAAAAGATTCTCACCGTAAACAAGGTCATCGTCAACCATACACTAAAGTTGTTATCGACTCAATCAATGCTTAATTAAAAGTGTGATGTTATGATTCAAGCAATCTTTAAAACTGACGAGAAAGATCAATTTGTTAGCTTTGAAGTTTCTGGCCACGCCTTTGCTGGTGAATATGGGCAAGATGTTGTTTGTGCAGGAGTATCCGCTGTCGTTTTATCGACAGTGAATAACCTGACACGTATGGCAAATATCGAGCCACTTATTGAAGCCGATGAAGAAAATGGTGGTTACTTGTATGTTGAGTTAACCAAGGATCTCTCTACAGAGCAGGGTGAACTTGCTCAAATGTTATTAACAAGTTGCTATTTGGCCTTGTCTGAAGACGTTGAAGCCAATTACAGTAACTTTATACATGTATCCAAAACAACGAAATATTAGAGGAGGTTATCCCATGTTGAAATTTAATTTACAATTCTTCGCCCACAAAAAAGGGGGCGGGTCTACTGCCAATGGTCGTGACTCTCAATCAAAACGTTTAGGTGCTAAACGTGCTGATGGTCAGGAAGTTTCAGGTGGTTCAATTTTATACCGTCAACGCGGTACTAAAATTTACCCAGGTGTAAACGTAGGACGCGGTGGAGACGATACTTTATTTGCTAAAGTTGACGGAATCGTTCGCTTCGAACGTAAAGGCCGTGACCAAAAACAAGTATCAGTTTATCCAGTAGCTGCTGAATAA
>NZ_JBOEQF010000603.1:0-1049 GCF_050689315.1 Aerococcus sp. L_32 | reverse complement strand
TAGTATAGGGGACCCAAAAAGTTAGACTAAATTTTGGCTCTTCGTCAAATAGGACTGATGAGTAATGTCTACCAGGTAATCATTAGATTGCCTGGTTTTTTATATACTCTTTTCAATTATTCATTTTTATCTTTATAATATGCTTTTGGAGCAGCCCTTAGGCTGCTTGTACTACCGATCTTTCATTTAGATATAGCTTATTCGTGAATAATATTCTAGTTCTAAAATTTTGGAGCTTTCGTATCCATAGGCTATCCGTTTTAAGACCTCAATTTTATTATTCAAAGTGATTTGGGATTTAGCCATGATATTGGACTAAAGGTTCAAATTTTAGTAAAACTTAGGCTTCAATTTTGAAACTATGGATATCAAAAAAGGCATAACACACAGTCATACCTTTCTTAAACTTATTAAAATGAATGTTTATAATCTTACTAATGGTCCTTATATACCTCAATTGATGATGTTAAGTTTTCTTCATAATTTTTAGACATTAAATCCAAGTACATAACATCTAAAACAAAAATCATCGCAGTATAAATACCAATCGACTCAATATTAAAAACATGAGTCTTTGTAGAGGCCCCTTTAGGAGTATAAATTTGAGTATAACCTTTAAACTTAAAATATCTACTTCCACCGCTATAGTTAATAAAAGTTGTTACTGTAGCTTTAGAAGAATTAGGCTTAGAATTCCCTGATCCAGTACGTACAACAGTACCACTAGTAGCTGTAGTCCTTATATCAACATTAGTCATTGGACCTGAATAAGAAGTGACTATATAAGTCGTTTTAGCTCTATTTGAAGCTTCTCTTTTTGTACTCCCTGTAACTGTAGCTATAACTGTATTAACAGACATTTGCCCCTCTAATGGAAATTCAGTGACCTATTCCTGAAAAAATACATCTTCTTCAGTATACCCATTATCTATAAATATTTTTTTATCTTCTTCTGAAAGGTCTTCTAAAGTTAGCGTTTGTTCATTTTGAACTACTTCAGGAGTAAATTCAGTTGCAGAAACAATATTCTCATTAACTATAAAATTAAA
>NZ_JBOEQF010000602.1:0-1052 GCF_050689315.1 Aerococcus sp. L_32 | reverse complement strand
TAGGCGGAAAAATCCGTCTCATTGGTCCGCAAAACCAGGTCAACTTCCTGTTCATTAGAAATATGTAAATATTGTGTATCATTTAAACAAATATGTTCAAATTGTGATAATGATTGCAATTTATTGATCGCTTTATTCGAAAAAAATAGCTTCAAATTTCATCCCCCCATAGGCCTCAAAATAAAAGAATGCAAAAATATGTTCTTAAAAATATATCATATTGATGATATGAATACAATAGTGTGGTTGTGATGAACCAGCGCTCAATTCTATTATACAATAAGTCTGAACGATTATAAAATGTTAGGGTTACCACTTGCTAAAGATGCAAGATTAGCATATACTAAAAGAAATAAGATACTTGTACGCACTAGGGGAGCTTTTGCTGAGATGTTTAAAAACAGACCCTCATAACTTGATCCGGTTTATACTGGCGGAAGGAAGTGTTCAATAGCCATTTGTTGGTGAATGATTTAATGCGTTAAATCGTTGAATACATTGAGAGGTCGTGTTTGTCACAATTGTGATAGATGCGATTTTTTTATTTGCTTTGATGATATTTCAAAATAACTTTCAATGTGCTTACAAAGGAACGGAGAAGAAGAAATGAGATCAGTTAAGTTAAATGAAAATATCGAGGCTGCTATTGCAGCAGTAATTGCTTTTATAGTATCAATGATACCGATTGAAATTGGCCCAAGCTTTGGGGTCCAAATTTCACTAGCCATTATTTATATTGTAGCGTTTAGAAGAGGGATTCGTGCTGGTTTATTGTCAGGATTCTTGTTAGGACTGATTAAATTTATTTCTGGCTTTGCCAGTATTTTAACACCAGTACAAGGTATCATAGAATATATATTTGCCTTTGCCTTAGCTGGATTAGCGGGTATTTTTGCCTTACAAATCCAAGAAGCAGCAAAGAATAACCATGAAAAAAACTTATTCCTATACGTAGGACTAGCAACTTTCATCGCCATATTTGCAGAATACTTTGTCCACTTCCTAGCCGGTGTAGCCTTTTGGGGCCAATTCGCACCAGAAGGCATGAGCCC
>NZ_JBOEQF010000601.1:0-1053 GCF_050689315.1 Aerococcus sp. L_32 | reverse complement strand
GACCAGTCGAAGATTCAGGGGTGCAGGAGGTCTTTAAAGCGGCCTCTGTGGACGACAAACGCCAGCAAAAATTGGACCGTTTACGTCAAGAGTTGCATGAATATCAAGATTACCAATTCCGCAGACCTTTTCAACCGAATGATTTGCCGACAAATTGGACCAGTAACCGTCAAGATGCCAAGGCTGCTCGGTCATCCAAACGCAGCCATTTTCATTTTGAAGAGGCGGTTTCTGAACCTAAAGGATTCCAAGACAAACGGCAAGCAATACCGGTTTCTGAAACCACGCCTGCAAGGGCCACTGTCCCTAAACGAGGGCATTTAAACCGTGGTCTGCAGAGTATTATGGCGGATGAACCAGAGGTAAGCTTTAACCAGCCAGGAAGACAAGCTAAGTCGGGACATTATTCCTATTTTCCAGGCCAGGACAAGCCGTCATCGACCCCCTATTTAAAGAACAAACAAGCACAATCTAATCGAGGAAATGGAGATTTTAACGAGCATGAATAAAGAATTAACGTATCACTTCACAGGAATCAAAGGATCAGGTATGAGTGCCTTAGCCTTAATCTTGCATAATATGGGCTACAAGGTTCAGGGTTCAGACCAAGAAACTTACTTCTTTACCCAACGGGGTCTGGAGCAAGCTGGTATTGAATTACTACCGTTTAACGCTGACAACATCCAAGAAGGTATGTTTATCATTTGTGGGAACGCTTTTGGCGATGACCATCCTGAAGTTGTCCGTGCGAAAGAATTAGGTCTTGACGTGATGCGCTACCATTTCTTCCTTGGTGAATTAATCAAAGACTACACTAGTGTAGCGATTACTGGTTCTCACGGGAAAACATCGACCACTGGTTTGATGGCGCACGTGATGCGTGGTTTACACCCAACAAACTTCCTAATCGGTGATGGTACCGGCTCTGGTCAAGAAGACGCTGAATATTTTGTACTAGAAGCGGACGAATACCGTAAACATTTCTTAGCATACCACCCAGACTACGCGATTTTTACGAATATCGATTTTGACCACCCCGACTATTATGAAAAT
>NZ_JBOEQF010000600.1:0-1056 GCF_050689315.1 Aerococcus sp. L_32 | reverse complement strand
CAAGACCAGTCGAAGATTCAGGGGTGCAAGAGGTCTTTAAAGCGGCCTCTGTGGACGACAAACGCCAGCAAAAATTGGACCGTTTACGTCAAGAATTGCAGGAATATCAAGATTACCAATTCCGCAGACCTTTTCAACCGAATGATTTGCCGACAAATTGGACCAGTAACCGTCAAGATGCCAAGGCTGCTCGGTCATCCAGACGCAACCATTTTCATTTTGAAGAGGCGGTTTCTGAACCTAAAGGATTCGAAGACAAACGGCAAGCAACACCGGTTTCTGAAACCACGCCTGCAAGGGCCACTGTCCCTAAACGAGGGCATTTAAACCGTGGTCTGCAGAGTATTATGGCGGAGGAACCAGGGGGAATCTTTAATCAGCCAGGGAGACAAGCTAAGTCGGGACATTATTCGTATTTTCCAGGCCAGGACAAGCCATCATTGACCCCATATTTAAAGAATAAACAAGCGCAATCTAATCGAGGAAATGGAGATTTTAACGAGCATGAATAAAGAATTAACGTATCACTTCACAGGAATCAAAGGATCAGGCATGAGTGCCTTAGCCTTAATCTTGCACAATATGGGCTACAAGGTTCAGGGTTCAGACCAAGAAACTTACTTCTTTACCCAACGGGGTTTAGAGAAAGCTAGTATTGAATTACTACCTTTTAACGCTGACAATATCCAAGAAGGTATGTTTATCATTTGCGGGAACGCTTTTGGCGATGACCATCCTGAAGTTGTCCGTGCGAAAGAATTAGGTCTTGACGTGATGCGTTACCATTTCTTCCTTGGTGAATTAATTAAAGACTACACTAGTGTAGCGATTACTGGTTCTCACGGGAAAACATCTACCACCGGTTTGATGGCACACGTGATGCGTGGTTTACAACCAACAAACTTCCTAATCGGTGATGGTACTGGTGCTGGTCAAGAAGACGCTGAATACTTTGTGTTAGAAGCGGACGAATACCGTAAACATTTCTTAGCTTACCACCCAGACTACGCGATTTTTACTAATATCGATTTTGACCACCCTGACTACTATGAAAAC
>NZ_JBOEQF010000599.1:0-1058 GCF_050689315.1 Aerococcus sp. L_32 | reverse complement strand
TGGATGCCACTCGTTTGCGCGACGCTTTGAATACGGTCTTGTCCGATGCAGGTAACTTTACCCGAGACTTAGGCGGCGATTTAACAACAGCAGCCTTCACCGACAGGGTTATCGCAGCCTTAGCATAAGATGCGGTGACTTCACACAGTCTAATGATTTTGATTTGAAAAATGAGGCCAGCGCACTTCAACTTGAGGGTAGCGTAAAGGAGTTGACCAGCCATTCCTTTGCGTTGCCTTTTTGCTATATAAAGATGCGATATTTCAAATTTTTTCTTTTACAGCGTATAACGCTCGTTAAGATACGTCTTCAAACCAGGTTCCAAAAGTCAAACGCTTCCGACACTTCCCAAAATATGCTAAACACTTGCAGTGTTTATTCGGCTTTTGGTCTAGTGCGTCGAGTCTAAACGACTTTTGTCACACCTCCAATTACTAAGCTTTTGAATTGACTATTTGACTGCGGTTATCGTATGATATGGTTAATTAGTCAAAGTTAGTCAAAATAAGAATCAGGCTTGAGGTGATGAATATGAAAAATAGAAATATGTCTGATATTATTGAATCTTATTTAAAGCAAATCTTACAACAAGAAGAGCATGTTGAGATTAGTCGTAGTGAAATCGCAGACCAATTTCAATGTGTCCCATCCCAAATTAATTACGTGATTAACACGCGATTTACCCCTCAAAAGGGTTATATTGTAGAAAGTAAACGTGGTGGGGGTGGCTATATCCGTATTATGAAATTGGAAATTGTCGAAGAAGCAGATTTAATTGATGCTATGGTCGACCTTATCCATCAAAAAATGAGCTTACGTGATGCAACTGCCATCATTCAAAATTTATTAGTCAACGAGATTGTTACCGAAAATGAAGCGCAAATCATGCACTCAGCGGTCGACAAGGATGCCCTAGGTAAAATTGTTAACGCTGATGAAGTCCGGTCCTTAATTTTAAGATCGATGCTTGTGAAACTGAAATATAGGTAACCAGATAGGAGGACCTTATGAACGAAATTTATACAGAGAAAGCAAAACAGGCCTTATTGTACGCTGCT
>NZ_JBOEQF010000598.1:0-1058 GCF_050689315.1 Aerococcus sp. L_32 | reverse complement strand
CGGATGCCACTCGTTTGCGCGACGCTTTGAATACGGTCTTGTCCGATGCAGGTAACTTTACCCGAGACTTAGGCGGCGATTTAACAACAGCTACATTCACCGACAAGGTTATCGCAGCCTTAGCATAAGGTGCGGTGCCTTAAAATCGTCTAATGATTTTGATTTGAAAAATGAGGCCAGCGCACTTCAACTTGAGGGTAGCGTAAAGGAGTTGACCAGCAATTCCTTTACGTTGCCTTTTTGCTATATAAAGATGCGATATTTCAAATTTTTTCTATTACAGCGTATAACGCTCGTTAAGATACGTCTTCAAATCAGGTTCCTCAAGTCAAACGCTTCCGATACTTCCCAAAATACGCTAAACACTTGCAGTGTTTATTTGGCTTATGGTCCAGTGTGTCAAGTCTAAACGATTTTTGTCACACCTCCAATTACCGAGCTTTTGAATTGACTATTTAACGTCAGTTATCGTATGATATGGTTAATTAGTCAAAGTTAGTCAAAATAAGAATCAGACTTGAGGTGATGAATATGAAAAATAGAAATATGTCTGATATTATTGAATCTTATTTAAAGCAAATCTTACAACAAGAAGAGCATGTTGAGATTAGTCGTAGCGAAATAGCAGACCAATTTCAATGTGTCCCATCCCAAATCAATTACGTGATTAACACGAGATTTACCCCGCAAAAGGGTTATATTGTAGAAAGTAAACGTGGTGGGGGCGGATATATCCGCATTATGAAGCTGGAAATTGTCGAAGAGGCTGAATTAATCGATGCCATGGTCGACCTTGTCCATCAAAAAACGAGCTTACGTGATGCAACTGCCATCATTCAAAATTTATTAGTCAACGAGATTGTTACCGAAAATGAAGCGCAAATTATGCACTCAGCAGTCGACAAGGATGCCCTAGGTAAAATTGTTAACGCTGATGAAGTCCGGTCCTTAATATTAAGATCGATGCTTGTGAAGCTGAAATATAGGTAACCAGATAGGAGGACCTTATGAACGAAATTTATACAGAGAAAGCAAAACAGGCCTTATTGTTCGCCGCC
>NZ_JBOEQF010000597.1:0-1059 GCF_050689315.1 Aerococcus sp. L_32 | reverse complement strand
GTTCATCTTATTATTTGATGATTACGAAAAGCAATTAAAACATCAGCTTACTGGAGAGAAAATTGCTACATATTTCTTTGTTACACTGGCCCCTTATATTTCTTCTAAACACACAATCAGTAAAACGATTGCTTTAGAGGAAATGATTGATTTATTTCTGCACGGGATTATCTAATAGAATAAGTTGTTTTTTCCGAGAAATCCTCCCGACTACCGGGTCAAAAAAAGAGATTGTTCTGAGAGGTTTTAGATTAGTTCAATAGGTAGTTGGGCAGTGGTGCATACAAGGAGGTCATTTAAATGTTATCAATCATTACAACAGCTCTAAGCGTGTTTGCATTTGTTATTGTTTCTTTCATGCTATGGTTTTATTTTAAACCATTCTTTATAGGTCTAGGGCTTATATTCTTAGCCTTTGCTGTAGTATGCATGATCATAGGAGCAGTTAAGGAGTTCAATGCAGGGCGTTCTGCTAAAGACAAAGAAAAGCAGGGGCAAGAGCAGGACCTGTAGCATCAACAATAATAACTATACTATGGAGCTTAGCAGTTTATACTGCTGGCTCTTTTTATTGTGTATAGGCCTCTCTATGCCTGTATAAGACCCTGCATGCTCTCTTGCACTTATGCCCTAATATGTTGAAATATGATATATGTCATAAAAGTATTTTTAAGGGCCATTATAGGCGTTTTAATAGCTTGCAAGGTATTATTTTTATGCTAGTTGACGTCTAAAAGCTCTTATACAGACTTATTTTGCCTCTAGTGAGGGATCAGGGAGGGATAATACCACTTATGGAGCAACAATAGTATTAGGGCATAAAAAAACCAGGTAATCTAATGATTACCTGGCAGACATTACTCATCAGTCCTATTTGACGAAGAGCCTTTATCTTTATTATAGGTTTATTACTCTACTGATGCTAAGAAGTGGTAAACTGGTTGGCCACCGTCTACAATTTCAACTTCAATATCTTTGTTAGCCGATTCGACTGCTTCAGCGATTGATTCTGCTGTTGCTTGGTCGGTTTCTTCACCAAAGATTAAAGTCACTAACTCT
>NZ_JBOEQF010000596.1:0-1063 GCF_050689315.1 Aerococcus sp. L_32 | reverse complement strand
GTGTCTTGTAAGTTAATACCAGAACCACCACCATAGATCTGTACGACTGCGCGACTTTCTTCTACTTGAAGCACTTGTCCAAGACGTTTTTCACCAGTTTGTAATTGTACTTCTACTAACTCATCAAAACTAATGCCTTCAACGTCTTCTACAATCATTAGGGGACCATAAACGTCGGAGATAGATTTATACTCTTTTAACATTATGCGTAGCTGCCTCCTTTCAATATTTCTGTCATAGCTTCTTTAATTTCATTGTTGATAGCGTCAATGCGGTCTAATTGATCTTCTGAGATAAATTTAGAACGCACGATTTTTTCGCGTAAGTCGACAGTGTTGTCAGCAATTTCTTGGTAGTAAGCACCTTTTTCCATTGCTTGGCGCGCTTCTTGGTCGAAGGTTAAAATGTTGAATAACATTTTCTCTTGTTTCTTCGCTGAAGTCGTTGTATCTACGTCATCAAAGGCATTTTGTTGTAAGTAACCTTCACGAATCATGGCTGCAATTAGTAGGGTCATTTTATCTTTTTCAGATAAGGCATCAATACCAACTAATTGTACAACTTCTTGTAAGCTGTCTTCTTCAGTTAGGATATTCATGGCTTTTTGTACCCATTGACCCCATTCAACGCCTAATTCTTCCGCTACACCCTTATAGATTTCTGAATCATACAATGAGTATGAACTTAACCAGTTAATGGCTGGGAAGTGACGTTGACGAGATAGGTTGGCATCTAATGACCAGAATACTTTTACAACTCGTAAGGTATTTTGTGTAACCGGCTCAGATGTATCCCCACCTGGAGGCGACACGGCACCTACCGCTGTAACTGAACCTGTACGGCCTTCGCTACCTAGAGTACGGACGATACCTGCACGCTCATAGTATTCTGCAATACGAGAACCTAGGTAAGCTGGGTAACCTTCGTCACCAGGCATCTCTTCTAGACGACCAGACATTTCACGAAGTGCTTCCGCCCAACGAGAAGTTGAATCGGCCATAATCGCTACTGAGTAACCCATGTCACGGAAGTATTCAGCAATTGTGATCCCTGTATAAACAGA
>NZ_JBOEQF010000595.1:0-1064 GCF_050689315.1 Aerococcus sp. L_32 | reverse complement strand
CAATATCGGAATTGCCATTGGTTCAGGGACTGATGTAGCCATTGAATCAGCGGATATTGTCTTGATGCGTAGCGACTTAATGGACGTGCCAACAGCGGTTGAATTGAGTCGGGCAACCATTACCAATATTAAGCAAAACCTATTTTGGGCTTTCGCCTATAACACGGTTGGGATCCCAGTTGCCATGGGTATCCTCTACCTATTTGGTGGCCCATTATTAAGTCCTATGTTTGCTGGTGCAGCCATGAGTTTATCGTCTGTTTCAGTATTACTGAATGCGCTGAGATTGAAGGGCTTTAAAGCTAAAGCTTAAGTGACGATTATAATAGATAAATTATAACCACCCTATTTTTTGGGGCCAGGGGGATATCTTAGGATGAACCTTGGTCTTTTTATTATATAAAAAAACCAAATGCGATTTTTGAGTTCAACCCTTGATTTTTCCCAAAAATGGGCGTAAACTTTCACTATTGCAGATAAAATTTACATTTGGATTGGTAGCTCAGTTGGTAGAGCAACTGACTCTTAATCAGTGGGTCCAGGGTTCGAGCCCCTGCCAGTCCATTAAAAAAGGCACTAAATCAATGTTTTGATAATATTGATTTAGCGCCTTTTTGGATTGAATTTGAAAAGTAGCGAAAATACTTTATATAAAGTTTGAGAAATATTGAGTAATTTAAAATATAAACGAATCTCTAACGACATCATATTTTTGACCATCTGTAATTGAATCTACACCAAATGATTCACCGGTGTACAGAACTCGACCAATATACTCTAAGGGAATAGTCTTATTGAGTTCGCTCTGAAATACATCAACATCAATAATCTTAATCTCTTTCGCTCCTTCGTAATACTATATCTCAGTTCTATTTTATTTAAATTGATAGACGGATATATCCGCTATTTTTACTTCCTTGATATTTCTAATAAAGTAAGAAAATCATAAAAAATGATGCAAGGTTATATGCATTATACTGCTATTTTCTGTTGTAATTGAAAAACATTATATAAATTGCCGCTTTCATTTCCTAAATCGATGTGTTAGTATCGGAGATACATTC
>NZ_JBOEQF010000594.1:0-1065 GCF_050689315.1 Aerococcus sp. L_32 | reverse complement strand
ATCAACAAATGAAGATGAAGTTTACTTAGTACCAGCCTTTACTGGTTTAGGTGCGCCATACTGGGATTCAGACGCTCGTGGTGCAGCATTTGGTATCACACGTGGGACAACAAAAGCTGACTTCGCCAAAGCAACTTTACAATCAATTGCATACCAAGTTCGCGACATTACTGATACAATGAATAAGGATACTGGTATCGATATTCCATTACTAAAAGTTGATGGTGGCGCAGCGATGAATGGTTACTTGATGCAGTTCCAATCAGACATTACTGGTATTGAGATTGCTCGCGCTGCTAACCTTGAGACAACAGCCTTAGGTGCTGCTTATCTAGCTGGTTTAGCTGTTGGTTACTGGAAAGACATTGATGAATTGAAATCGTTTACTCAACCAGGACAAACTTTCGAACCTAAGATGAATGACTCACATAAAGAAGATCTATATGCGGGTTGGACTAACGCAGTCCGTGCAACACGTGCTTACTCACAATACTTTAAAGAAGAAGCAAACGACTAATACATAGGAGGTATAGTTTAAATGCCTAAATTATCATTTAAATATAGAAAAGAAACAGTCGAACAATTAAAAGAAAACCAATATGATTTATTCATTATTGGAGGCGGTATCACAGGTGCAGGTGTAGCGATTCAAGCAGCTGCATCTGGCCTAAAAACGGCCTTAGTGGATATGCAAGACTTCTCTGAAGGGACTTCAAGCCGTTCAACTAAATTAGTACACGGTGGTATCCGTTACTTGAAAAACTTCGACCTAGAAGTGGTTTCAGATACAGTAACTGAGCGTGCAACTGTTCATAATATTGCACCACATATCCCACAACCAGATCCAATGTTAATGCCTTTATATGACGAACCAAAAGTAACTTTCAATCCATTACGCTTGCAAATCGCTATGGATATCTATGACTCACTAGCTGGTGTAAAAGATTCTCAATACGCCAACGAAATGTTGTCTAAAGATGAAGTTTTAAGTCGTCAACCAGGCTTAATGGCTGAAGGTTTAATCGGTGGTGGTAAATACCTAGATTTCAACAACAATGACTCACG
>NZ_JBOEQF010000593.1:0-1065 GCF_050689315.1 Aerococcus sp. L_32 | reverse complement strand
ATTTCTCGGTTTCTCTGACTGCAATTCAATCATGTACTGATAAATATGGTACAAGTCTTCATAGAAAGCGTCCGCCGACACATGGTAAATCAATGGCGCTAGCCCTTCTGTTAATGTAGATTGCGTAGCTGCAATAGCCTTCACAGATTGCGGAAAGTCTGTCACTTCGGTTAATAAATGACCGAACGTTGCAATATCTTCAAGGGCCGCTAGATAAGGCGTCTTCATGGCAATCACCGGTAAATGGTTGGTGATGGCTTCAATAAAGGTTAAGCCTTGCGTTTCTGAAGTTGATAAATTCACATAAACATCCGCTGCTTGGTACAAGACGTTGACTTGGTCATGAGACACAAAGCCTGGGAAAACGACTTTATCCGTCAAGTTCAGTTCGGCTGTTAACGCTTTTAACTCTTTTAATTGTGGCCCGTCTCCAGCAAGTACTAACTTTGCATTAGGAATATCCGCTAGCACCTGAGGGAACTGCTCGATAATCGCGATTAAGTTTTTTTCTTCAGCAATACGGTTAATCGATAATAGTAAATACTCATCTTGTGCAATACCCCAGCTTTGTCTAAAGTTTTTTAAGACATCTTGGTCAATTTTCTTAGGTAACTTTACCCCGGTTGCCAAGACATGAATGGGTTTTTGAATTTGATAGTCTCGTAAAACATCTTTCATCTGACCGCTAGGTGAAATGACCAAATCAGCTTGATCACAGAAAAGTTTAGACAAATGAACGACCGTTTTTCGAGAAATTAATTTACCGTTCAAAATATAATGGAGGTATTTCTCATACCAAGTGTGGTAAGTGTGCACTAGTGGAATCCTCATATAGCGCGCTACGCTTACCCCCATCAACCCCATAGAAAACTCCGTTTGGGAATGGACGATATCAATTTCTAACTCTTTACATTTACGGTAAATCGATGCAAAAGAAGGAATCGCCACTCGTCTATCCTTGAAGAACAGAAAAGGAACTGATTCATAGCGAAAGACATGGTCTTCAATTTCTGCCTTTGGATCAGATGTCGTAAAGATATAGACTTGATGTCCGTTATCCTCAAA
>NZ_JBOEQF010000592.1:0-1066 GCF_050689315.1 Aerococcus sp. L_32 | reverse complement strand
CTTTCCTAATTCAGTTCCTTCAGCGATTGCTGATCTAAACATATCTCCAGTAGAAATATGTGGAAATTTGTAATCTTCAACGATTTTAGCTGCTTGAGTACCTTTACCGGCACCAGGCAAGCCCATTAAAATAATATTCATAATTGTCCTCCCCAAGCACGTTACGCATTAGTCTTATTTATCATGAATAAAGCCAACGTATTGACGTTTAATTGTACGTCCTTCAATTTGTTTTGCAGTATCTAACGCAACACCGACAACGATTAGTAAGCTTGTACCACCTAAAGCAATTGATTGTGGCATATCAAAGAAGTATGCCCCTAGTAAAGGTAGAACTGCTACACCCATCAAGAATAGTGAGCCAACTGCACTTAAACGATTTAACATTTTCTGTAAATATTCTTTAGTTGCTAAACCTGGACGGATACTTGGAATATAACCACCAGCTTTTTGCAAGTTTTCTGCAGCACGTTCAGGGTTAATCTGAATATGTGCATAGAAGAATGTGAACAAAATAATGACAATTGCGTAAATAGCAATACCCGCTGGTTGCTCCAAATTAAAGATTGTTGACAATACTTGATACCAAGAAACATCACTATAATCAGCGGCAAATAATCCGAGTACCGTTTGTGGCACCATGATTAATGATGACGCGAAGATAACGGGAATAACACCTGCTGAGTTAATCTTTAATGGTAGATGAGACTTTTGCGATGCCGAATTCGCACGTTTGGAATAACGTACGGGAATTTGACGTTCCGCTTGGCTCATGAAAATGATGAACATAATTAATAGGATAAATACAAGAACAAATACTCCTGCATAAATCATTTGTTGATTTAATTCACTGCTAGTAGCATCTACAATGTTATTTTGATAGTAAAACGTTAACTCTGAAGGGATTTGCGCTAGAATACCAGCGAAGATAATGATTGAAGTACCATTACCAATTCCATATTCAGTGATTTGCTCACCAATCCAGACAACAAACATAGATCCGGCAGTCATGAATAAAGCAATCAATAAGTAAGTTACAAAACCTGGATTATCAATTAATCCTAGT
>NZ_JBOEQF010000591.1:0-1066 GCF_050689315.1 Aerococcus sp. L_32 | reverse complement strand
GCTAGGATTAATTGATAATCCAGGTTTTGTAACTTACTTACTGATTGCTTTATTCATGACTGCTGGATCTATGTTTGTTGTCTGGATTGGTGAGCAAATCACTGAATATGGAATAGGTAATGGTACTTCAATCATTATCTTTGCTGGTATTCTAGCGCAAATCCCTTCAGAGTTAACAACTTACTATCAAAATAACATTGTAGATGCTACTAGCAGTGAATTAAATCAACAAATGATTTATGCAGGACTATTTGTTCTTGTATTTATCCTATTAATTATGTTCGTCATTTTCATGAGTCAAGCGGAACGTCAAATCCCCGTACGTTATTCTAAACGTGCGAATTCGGCATCGCAAAAGTCTCATTTACCATTAAAGATTAACTCAGCCGGTGTTATTCCCGTTATCTTCGCGTCATCATTAATCATGGTGCCACAAACGGTACTCGGATTATTTGCCGCTGATTATAGTGATGTTTCTTGGTATCAAATATTGTCAACAATCTTTAATTTGGAAAAACCAGCGGGTATCGCTATTTACGCAATTGTCATTATTTTGTTCACGTTCTTCTATGCACATATTCAGATTAACCCTGAACGTGCTGCTGAAAACCTGCAAAAAGCTGGTGGATATATTCCAAGTATCCGTCCAGGTTTAGCAACTAAAGAATATTTACAAAAAATGTTAAATCGTTTAAGTACAGTTGGCTCACTCTTCTTGATGGGTGTAGCAGTTCTACCTTTACTAGGGGCATACTTCTTTGATATGCCACAATCAATTGCTTTAGGTGGTACAAGCTTACTAATCGTTGTCGGTGTTGCTTTAGACACTGCAAAACAAATTGAAGGACGTACAATCAAACGTCAATACGTTGGTTTTATTCATGATAAATAAGACTAATGCGTAACGTGCTTGGGGAGGACAATTATGAATATTATTTTAATGGGCTTGCCTGGTGCCGGTAAAGGTACTCAAGCAGCTAAAATCGTTGAAGATTATAAATTTCCACATATTTCTACTGGAGATATGTTTAGATCAGCAATCGCTGAAGGAACTGAATTAGGAAAA
>NZ_JBOEQF010000590.1:0-1068 GCF_050689315.1 Aerococcus sp. L_32 | reverse complement strand
AGTCGACCTATACAGCGGGTGCAGTCATTATCGCTGCCGGCAATGGTTCCTTTAAACCTCGAAAAATAGCGATTGCTGGCCTTTCTGACTATGAAGATCAGCATATTTCATACCATGTATCAGACTTTATTAAATACACAGGTAAAGAAGTTGCGGTCCTTGGTGGTGGTGACTCAGCCTTTGATGCCAGTTTGGCTTTAGCTGACCATGCTAAAAAAGTCTACTTGGTTCATCGTCGCGACCGTTTTCGTGCCCATGAATATTCAGTTAGCATAGCTGAACAAACAGCCAATATTGAATTCGTTACCCCCTATGTACCAAAAATACTTCTTGGTGAAGACGGTTTCTTGACTGGCTTAGAAGTTACCAAGGCTCGTAGTCAAGAAAGTCGGATACTACCTGTTGAACATATCTTTATGACCTATGGTTTTGTATCCTCAATCGATGAAATTAGAAATTGGGGTCTTGAAATTGAGAATGAATCTATCCAAGTAGACCATAACATGCAAACCAATATTCCCGGTATCTATGCAGTTGGTGATATAGCTAATTACCCGCATAAAGCCAAATTGATTGCAACTGGTTTTGGCGAAGCGCCACATGTCATTAATCAAGCGGCCCATTACTTATTCCCCGACCGTCAGGTTGCTCCACTACATTCGACATCTATGTTTACAGACTGATGTTGGTATGACTTGCAGTTTTAAAATACATAAATCAATAAAGCAAAAAAACCAACCCAAAAGTGCTTGTTACAGCCTCCTTTGGGTTGGTTTTTATATACCTAAGATTTGACGGTTGAAGTCCTTTTTCCCGATACGATAAACCCATTCAATAGCGAGTTGCAAGATCAAAAAGACAGAAACAAAGCATAATAAGAAGAAGGATTCATGGAGTACGAGAATAATAGGATCTGTGGCTGGGTTAAATAACCAGGCGTCGTTATTAAAGGCTATTTCATGAAAAGCAATAAAAATAGTGTTGAAATTAAAAACGAGTAAGATGATTACAATGATTGGAAGCCATCTCAGTTGCTTGAAGGGCCAGTATAGGCGCCACAAATTGTGG
>NZ_JBOEQF010000589.1:0-1069 GCF_050689315.1 Aerococcus sp. L_32 | reverse complement strand
TTGTTGTTTCATTAAATTCTGTCTGGCTAATGTCTGTTTGGTTAAAGTCTTTTTGTTCAGGTTCACCGTTATCATCAATTTTAAAAAGGGTCTCTTCATCTACCGAGCCATCTAAGACTAGATTATGAATATCCGGCAAGTCTTCTAAGGACTCCAAACCAAAATATTGGTAGAAGTAAGAAGTTACCCCGTAAATAATCGGCCGACCTGGTGAATCCTGACGGCCCGTTTCCATAATCAAATCTCGCTCTAGTAATTTATGGATCATATTAGATGACTGAACACCTCGAATTTCATCAATCGTCATTCGGGTGACTGGCTGTTGATAGGCAATAATCGCCAATGTTTCCAATGCCGCTTGAGACAATTTCGTTGCAAAAGGAGAAACTGCGTAATTTTTGACCACTTCACCGTATGCTGCCTTGGTCACTAATTGAACGCGTTCATTAATAACGGTAATTCTTAATCCAGATTGTGGGTCGTGTTGGAGACGATTTCTCAAAACCATCACGTAGTATAAAGCCCATTCCTGGCGTATCTCTAATAAGTTGGCAAGTTCATCGACAGCAATCCCATCTTCACCTGCTACGAAAAGTAAACTTTCTATTGCAGCGACTGCATTCATTCACTTTCCTCCCGTCTAATCAATTGAATATCTGCTCTTAAGTCTTCTTGGTATAAGTATAACTCATTTGACTTCACTAATTCCAAAATCGCTAAAAACATACTAATAATTTGACTACGCGATTGAATTTTTCCAAGAAAAACAGCTTCTTGAAACATCAATACATCCCGGTCCGCCTCAACGAAGGCTTGACGAATATCCGCCATTGCAGTCCCTACTGAGTAAGTCTCACCTGCAATCGTGGTTTGAATAGGTTGTTGATTTTTCAAGCGGAAGGCCATCTTTTGAATGGCTCTATACAGGTCATCAGGCGTTAATTGGCGACCCGTCATAGGGATCTTCTCTTGATAAGCCGATAAGTCTGATGGTTGCTTGGTATATTCCAACGACCGTTCAGCCTGTTTATCCGCTAAGATATGGGAAACTTCCTGATATTGCTGGAAA
>NZ_JBOEQF010000588.1:0-1069 GCF_050689315.1 Aerococcus sp. L_32 | reverse complement strand
GTTCCAGCAATACCAGGAAGTTTCCCATATCTTAGCGGATAAACAGGCTGAACGGTCGTTGGAATATACCAAGCAACCATCAGACTTATCGGCTTATCAAGAGAAAATCCCTATGACGGGTCGCCAATTAACGCCTGATGACTTGTATAGAGCCATTCAAAAGATGGCCTTCCGCTTGAAAAATCAACAACCTATTCAAACCACGATTGCAGGTGAGACTTACTCGGTAGGGACTGCAATGGCGGATATTCGCCAAGCCTTCGTTGAGGCGGACCGGGATGTATTGATGTTTCAAGAAGCAGTTTTTCTTGGAAAAGTTCAATCGCGTAGTCAAATTATTAGTATGTTTTTAGCGATTTTGGAATTAGTGAAGTCAAATGAGTTATACTTATACCAGGAAAACTTAAGAGCAGATATTCAATTGATTAGACGGGAGGAAAGTGAATGAATGCAGTCGCTGCAATAGAAAGTTTACTTTTCGTAGCAGGTGAAGATGGGATTGCTGTCGATGAACTTGCCAACTTGTTAGAGATACGACAGGAATGGGCTTTATACTACGTGATGGTTTTGAGAAATCGTCTCCAACACGACCCACAATCTGGATTAAGAATTACCGTTATTAATGAACGAGTTCAATTAGTGACCAAGGCAGCATACGGTGAAGTGGTCAAAAATTACGCGGTTTCTCCTTTTGCAACGAAATTGTCTCAAGCGGCATTGGAAACATTGGCGATTATTGCCTACCAACAGCCAGTCACGCGAATGACGATTGATGATATTCGAGGTGTTCAGTCATCTAACATGATCCATAAATTACTAGAGCGAGATTTGATTATGGAAACGGGCCGTCAGGATTCACCAGGTCGGCCGATTATATACGGGGTAACTTCTTACTTCTACCAATATTTTGGTTTGGAGTCTTTAGAAGACTTGCCGGATATTCATAATCTAGTCTTAGATGGCTCGGTAGATGAAGAGACCCTTTTTAAAATTGATGATAACGGTGAACCTGAACAAAAAGACTTTAACCAAACAGACCTTAGCCAGACAGAATTTAATGAAACAACAG
>NZ_JBOEQF010000587.1:0-1078 GCF_050689315.1 Aerococcus sp. L_32 | reverse complement strand
TCTATTAAGTTTTCAAAGGCTTGAGAAATCAATTCACCACTTGGTAGGGATGTTTTCGGGATTTCCGATGCCATACGCTCAAATACTTCTTGTGGTTGAATGGTTACCCCATCCAAGTAATCGCCATCTTTAAAGGCTACATTTAAAGGTAATACTTCGATTTCAAATTTGTCGACAAACTCTTTTGGAACATCTGAACCAGAGTCCACAATAAAACCTATTTTTTCCAATTGACTACCTCCGACTATAAGGGTTATGCTTCTGTTTCTATCTCTGTGGTATCTTGATCTACAAAGGAAATAAATTTTTTCGCAAACAATAAATTAGTGATTGTTTCGCAAGCCAAATAGATAATATACTTATCAAAATCCTCTGGATCTGAATAGTCTGTTTCAATTTCGTCATCCACGGCTACATTTAAATATACATGCCCTTTTCGTTTGATGGTAATTTCTAATAAGGCACAGAATTGATTGTAGGCGTTTGAATTGCCTTGTGACTGCGCTAGAAAGATCAATACACGACGGATGTCTTGAATTGAAATTACTTCTTTAAATAAGGTAATGACGATTAAATACGCGATATGACGTTTATTGTAATGTCTCTTGATGGGCTTTGGAATTAATCCTAGTTTAACATAGTTATTGACCATTGAAGATGTCACAGGTTTCTTATCTGAAGAAAAAATTTGGAATGGTTCTAAATACTGGGTTACAACTGCAATCAGTTGGTCCATGTATAAAGGAATGTCTGTAATATCTTCCCATCTTGGCATGTTGACGTCGTCTAAACTTTTGACCCAGTTTTCAAATTCTAATTGTTTTTCCACTTATACTCACCCACTATTTCATTATGATTATATTATACCACAAAGTTATCATCACTATGAACAATAGTTTTTAAAACGAGGTATTTTATTTCGTATTCGAAAAATACAGGAAAACCACTATCGTTTTCGGTTTCTAAATGACCATTTTGGCCAGTTAATACGCGTCTTTTGACCACCTTCTTCTACTTCATCATCTAGAGAAACGCCTTGGCTAGTGTCCTTTTCTTTGGTCCACTTAGCATCTTGACC
>NZ_JBOEQF010000586.1:0-1081 GCF_050689315.1 Aerococcus sp. L_32 | reverse complement strand
CGGATGATTCTGAAGTGTCTGTAAACCAATTGTCTCGCGGGGAGAAAGCCTTATTATTCGTGGCTATGCGGTTCGCCTTTATGGATGCACAGCTTGGTAACATTGAATTACCGATCATTATTGATGAAGCCTTCTCACATTTAGACCGTAAATACCGGTCAAACATTTACCGCTTCTTACAAAAATTCGCGGCATCGCACCAAATTATTTTCTTCACGGTTGATGACACCTTGTTAGACCTTGTAGAAGCGCCAGCGCAACACGTACTCTAGACGTGTGCGATAGAAAGGATACACATGGACAACTTACAACTTTTTGATGTGGCTTTAGACCAAAATTTCGATATCTTTGTATTGATTAAAGTTGCCGAAGTACGGGAAGACCGTAACGGTAAAAAGTACATCTCATTCACATTCCAAGACCGGTCTGGCTCAATCGAGGGCAAGTTTTGGGGAGCAACTGACGAAGATATTGAACAATATACTTCTGGCCAAGTAGTTGCCTTAGCGGGTAAACGAGAACTTTATAACGGGAAACCACAAGTTCGTATTAATGGTCTTCGCCTAGCCACTGACGGGGAACCCAATGATCCCTCTGACTATGTTGAACGTGGGCCAATGACCAGAACGGAAATGGTGAACGAAGTATTGGCTGTAGTGGAAGGTTTTGAAAATACCACCATTGACGCCATCGTTCGTTACTTATTACGTGAAGTGTCATGGGACTTCTTTACCTACCCAGCAGCGAAGAAGAACCACCACGCCTATGTAGGTGGTTTAGGCTTTCATACCATTTCAATGCTTCGCTTAGCCCAAGCCGTTGTCAGCCAATACGATAACATCAACAAAGACTTATTGTATGCTGGTGTGATTATTCATGATATCGGCAAAACAGTTGAATTCACTGATCCGAAGTCTACTGAATATACTGTTGAGGGGAATCTTATTGGACATATCTCAATTGTCGAAGAGATGATAACTCTTGCCGTTGATAAATTAGGGTTCGACCAGTACAGCGAAGACGTTGTCTTGTTGAAACATATGGTATTAGCCCACCACGGTAAACAAGAATGGGGTAGCCC
>NZ_JBOEQF010000585.1:0-1081 GCF_050689315.1 Aerococcus sp. L_32 | reverse complement strand
GATAGATAAGAAGAGCGATAAAATTAACAGGGCAATTCGATTGTTATAAAACTTATTGATCATCTGACTTGCCACCTCCTGTTAATTGGTTAAACCAGTTAGTTAAGAAGTTATCATTCGCTTCCTCATCAGTAGTGTTGATGAAATTGTCCGCTAGAATGGTGTACAACTCATCTTGACTAAGGTCGCGGGTAATCTCGCCACGTTCAGTAATTGAAACACCACCTGTTTCTTCTGAAACGACGATAGTGATGGCATCTGTTACTTCACTTAAGCCGACAGCAGCCCGGTGTCTAGTCCCTAATTCTTTAGGAATCTCCGAGTTTTCTGAAAGTGGCAGGTAAGAAGCGGCAGATGCAATTTCTAAATCTTGAATAATCACGGCACCATCATGTAGGGGCGTATTTGGGATGAAAATGTTAATCAATAATTGAGATGAGATGGCTGAATCTAATCGAATTCCAGTAGCTGCGTATTCATTTAAGGGTTGCGAACGTTGTAGGGAGATCAAAGCACCAATCCGTCGTTTACCCATGTACTCGCAAGCTTCAACTAAATCGCGCACCATTTTTTCGTTTGGATTGCGGGCCCCAGCTTCACGTTTACCAGCAAAGAATTGTTGTCCCAAATGATCTAATCCTCGTCTGATTTCAGGTTGGAATATGACAATCGCACCAACGACAGACCATTGGATAATATTGTTCATGATCCAATCTACCGTCTTCAACTGGAAGAGGGTGGAAATAATTTTAATCAGCAAGAAGATGAAAACCCCGTTCAAAATATTGAAGGCTTTCGTATTCTTTAGGATCTTCAATAGCTGGTAGATAAACAACCAAACAATCAAAATATCAATTAGATTGAAAACATTCGTCCAGGAAATAATACCAGACCAATCTATTTGCATGCGTCTATCCTCCATTCTAAGTTTTCTCACTATAAAGTATACCATATCAGCCTTTTATCGATAGAAACTTAAGACACATTTCCCAAAAATGTTTATAATGGTAGAAACAAGTAAACTGGAGTGAAGGAGGGATGGCATGTTACTTGGACAATTGATTATGGATGCTGGGCAAGT
>NZ_JBOEQF010000584.1:0-1084 GCF_050689315.1 Aerococcus sp. L_32 | reverse complement strand
TGAGCAACAACGTGGGATTTCCGTTACCTCTTCAGTGATGCAGGTAGACTACGATGGTTACCAAATCAACCTAGTGGATACCCCAGGGCATGAGGACTTCTCTGAGGATACTTACCGTACTTTGATGGCTGTAGATGCGGCCGTGATGGTAATTGACTCAGGTAAAGGGATCGAGCCTCAAACTAAAAAATTATTCCAAGTTTGTCGTATGCGTGGAATTCCAATTTTCACCTTCATGAACAAATTAGACCGTGATGGCCGTGAACCGATGGACTTAGTTGCTGAACTTGAAGAAGTGTTAGATATCGATGCCTATGCAATGAACTGGCCAATGGGTATGGGGAAACAATTCCTTGGTTTATATGATTTCTACAACAACCGTGTTGAATTAACCCATCCAGAAGAAAATGGTGGTAACGACTTCCTACCATTGAACGAAGACGGTGAAGTTGAAGGCGACTTTAAATTTAAAGAATCTTCTATTTATACGGAAGCCTTGGAAAACGCAGAATTAATGCGTGAAGCTGGTAACGGTTTTGATGCAGAAGCCATTGCTGCCGGTGAATTAACGCCTGTATTCTTTGGCTCTGCCTTAACAGGATTTGGTGTACAAACCTTCCTAGATGCCTTCGTTGATTTCGCGCCAGCACCTTCTGCAGTAGCTACTGTTGAAGAAGGGGAAGAAATTGAACCAACAGATGCTGAGTTAATTGGTTTTATCTTTAAAATCCAAGCAAACATGGACCCTCGTCACCGTGACCGGATTGCCTTTGTTCGTATCGTGTCAGGTGCCTTTGAAGAGGGAATGGATGTTAAAGTAACGCGTACTGGCAAGAAAATCAAATTGAACAATACAACCCAATTTATGGCCGATTCAAGAGAGAACGTTGAAAAAGCTGTCGCCGGCGATATCATTGGTTTGTATGATACAGGGAACTTCCAAATTGGGGATACCATTTATACAGGCAAAAAGGCTGTAGCCTTCCCACCACTACCACAATTTACACCGGAATTATTCATGAAAGTATCACCTAAAAATGTCATGAAACAAAAATCATTCCATAAAGGGATGCAACAATTAGTT
>NZ_JBOEQF010000583.1:0-1084 GCF_050689315.1 Aerococcus sp. L_32 | reverse complement strand
AGAGCAACAACGTGGGATTTCCGTTACCTCTTCAGTGATGCAGGTAGACTACGATGGTTACCAAATCAACCTAGTGGATACCCCAGGACATGAGGACTTCTCTGAGGATACTTACCGTACTTTGATGGCTGTAGATGCGGCCGTGATGGTAATTGACTCAGGTAAAGGGATCGAGCCTCAAACTAAGAAATTATTCCAAGTTTGTCGTATGCGTGGAATTCCAATTTTCACCTTCATGAACAAATTAGACCGTGATGGCCGTGAACCGATGGACTTAGTTGCTGAACTTGAAGAAGTGTTAGACATCGATGCCTATGCAATGAACTGGCCAATGGGTATGGGGAAACAATTCCTTGGTTTATATGATTTCTACAACAACCGTGTTGAATTAACCCATCCAGAAGAAAATGGCGACAACGACTTCCTTCCATTGAACGAAGACGGTGAAGTTGAAGGCGACTTTAAATTTAAAGAATCATCTATTTATACAGAAGCCTTGGAAAACGCAGAATTAATGCGTGAAGCTGGTAACGGTTTTGATGCAGAAGCCATTGATGCCGGTGAATTAACGCCTGTGTTCTTTGGATCTGCCTTAACAGGATTTGGTGTACAAACCTTCCTAGATGCCTTCGTTGATTTCGCACCAGCACCTTCTGCAGTAGCTACTGTTGAAGAAGGGGAAGAAATTGAACCAACAGATGCTGAGTTAAGTGGTTTTATCTTTAAAATCCAAGCCAACATGGACCCTCGTCACCGTGACCGGATTGCCTTTGTTCGTATCGTGTCAGGTGCCTTTGAAGAAGGAATGGATGTTAAAGTGACCCGTACTGGCAAGAAAATCAAATTGAACAATACAACCCAATTTATGGCCGATTCAAGAGAGAACGTTGAAAAAGCTGTCGCCGGCGATATCATTGGTTTGTATGATACAGGGAACTTCCAAATCGGTGATACCATTTATACAGGCAAAAAGGCCGTATCATTCCCACCACTACCACAATTTACACCGGAATTATTCATGAAAGTATCACCTAAAAATGTCATGAAACAAAAATCATTCCATAAAGGGATGCAACAATTAGTC
>NZ_JBOEQF010000582.1:0-1084 GCF_050689315.1 Aerococcus sp. L_32 | reverse complement strand
ACCTGCACCAGTTAATACAACTGAAGCATTGGTTTGTTTACGAACTAATGTTAAGAATTCGTCAATTTTTTCTTGTGACCAGATACCTTCAGTATACTCCACGCCATACAAGAAGCTCGCTTCTGTTTGGTTAGGCATAATCACATCTGCCATCGCGCATAAATTCAACATTTCTTTAGCATATTCTTCGTCAAAACCGTAGTAGAAACTACCATTGTCAGCCATAACAGGATCAAGATAGAATTTTGCATCATCTTTTAATAATTTTGGCAATTCTTTCTCTAAAAACTTGATTTGTCGAACGCTACCTAAGTAACCTACATATGCTGCATCAAATTTTAAGCCAAATGAGTGCCAATGATCCACGATTTTTTCCATTTCATCAGTTAAATCTAGAAATGTGAATCCTTCAAATCCAGGCCCTGTATGTGTTGATAACAAGGCTGTTGGTAAAATAGTTCCTTGTAGGTACATACTTGATAGAATTGGTAATGCCACTGTTGTAGAACATTTACCGAAGCTAGAAGTATCGTGAATAATTAAAATATTTTTCATGTAAAATCCATCTCCCCTTAATTAAAACTAACCATATTATACATAAGACAGATATGATGTCTACTAATTTGCCACAATATTGACTAGTTTGTTTGGTACAACGATTTCTTTGCGGATTGTTTTACCTGCAATTGCTTCTTGCACTTTCTCGTTTGCATGGGCAATTTCTAACAATGCTTCTTTGGCACTATCATTAGGCACTTGTAATTTCGCTTTGATTTTACCATTCACTTGAACAACGATTTCGATTTCATCGTCAACGATCATCGCTGGATCATATGTTGGCCAGTCTACGTATGAAATACCAGGTTCGTTTCCAACAATTACCCACATTTCTTCAGCTAAATGCGGAGCGATTGGGGCAATCAGTTGAATAAAGCCTTTCACGTATTCATAGTATAGGTTTTCAGCTTTATTAGCTTCATTTACAAATACCATCATTTGAGAAATGGCTGTATTAAAGTGTAGGTTGTCAAAGTCTTCCGTTACTTTTTGAACTGTTTGGTGGTAAACTTTGTCTAATTCACCT
>NZ_JBOEQF010000581.1:0-1084 GCF_050689315.1 Aerococcus sp. L_32 | reverse complement strand
TCCTGCACCAGTTAACACAACTGAAGCATTGGTTTGTTTACGAACTAATGTTAAGAATTCGTCGATTTTTTCTTGTGGCCAGATACCTTCAGTATACTCCACACCATACAAGAAACTTGCTTCTGTTTGGTTAGGCATAATCACATCTGCCATCGCGCATAAATTCAACATTTCTTTTGCATACTCTTCGTCAAAACCATAATAGAAACTACCATTGTCAGCCATAACAGGATCTAGATAGAATTTTGCATCATCTTTTAATAATTTTGGCAGTTCTTTCTCTAAAAACTTGATTTGGCGAACACTACCTAAATAGCCAACGTATGCTGCATCAAATTTTAAGCCAAATGAGTGCCAATGATCCACGATTTTTTCCATTTCATCAGTTAAGTCAAGAAATGTGAATCCTTCAAAACCTGGCCCTGTATGTGTTGATAGCAAGGCTGTTGGTAAAATAGTTCCTTGTAGGTGCATACTTGATAGAATTGGTAATGCCACTGTTGTAGAACATTTACCGAAGCTAGAAGCATCGTGGATAATTAAAATATTTTTCATGTAAACGCCATCTCCCCTTATTAAAAACTAATCATATTATACACAAGACAAATATGATGTCCATTAATTTGCGACAATATTCACTAGTTTATTCGGTACTACGATTTCTTTACGGATTGTTTTACCTGCAATTGCTTCTTGCACTTTCTCATTTGCATGTGCAATTTCTAATAATGCTTCTTTTGCACTATCATTAGCAACTTGTAATTTAGCCTTGATTTTACCATTAACTTGTACAACGATTTCGATTTCATCGTCAACGATCATCGCTGGATCAAATGTTGGCCAGTCTACATATGAAATACCAGGTTCGTTTCCAACAATTACCCACATTTCTTCTGCTAAATGCGGAGCGATTGGGGCAATCAGTTGAATAAAACCTTTCACGTATTCATAGTATAGGTTTTCAGCCTTATTGGCTTCATTTACAAATACCATCATTTGAGAAATGGCTGTATTAAAGTGTAGGTTGTCAAAGTCTTCCGTTACTTTTTGAACTGTTTGGTGATAAACTTTGTCTAATTCACCC
>NZ_JBOEQF010000580.1:0-1085 GCF_050689315.1 Aerococcus sp. L_32 | reverse complement strand
ATGCCTGTTCAAAAGATTCAGTTGGCACAGTCGTGTGGCGAGAATGTGGCATATAGAAAAGTTCATCCATACCACGTACTAAAGATACCTTTTTATCTCTCAATTCTTGCTCGTAAATACCAAATAGTTTTTTGTCTAAAGGTTGTTTACCAATCCCGTAATGGTGGTAAAGGGCTGCTTGGGCGCCCCAACAAATATGCAAGGTTGAGAAAACATGATTATTTGACCATTCCATAATGGACACTAATTCGTCCCAGTAATTCACTTTCTCGAAATCTAGGTGCTCAACCGGCGCGCCAGTAATGATCATCCCGTCAAAGTAGCGGTCCTTAATTTGGTCAAAGGTTCGGTAGAATTCTTTTAGATGGTTTTCTGAAATATGGGCCGCTTGGTGTGTCTGCATGTGGATAAAGGTCACGTTCACTTGCAGGGGTGAATTACTTAATAACCGTAGCAACTGCTCTTCCGTCGCTTCTTTAGTCGGCATTAAGTTCACAATAACCACTTCTAAAGTACGAAAGTCCTGCATGGTTGCACGACGCTCATCCATAACAAAAATATTCTCTTGGGTTAATTTTTGTAATGCTGGTAAATCTTGAACAACTTTAATTGGCATTGATATCCCCTCCATTTTATCACCCTAGCTTCATCATGCTAGCTAAGCGATTCTTCCCTCATCATCATTTTCAATTTACATAAAAAAAGTCCTTATAATACAACACAGTATTATAAGGACGTCTGGAACGTGGTACCACCTTACTTTGCGAACACTCGGTTCGCCTTATTCGTACAATCATACGAAGATAGGTTATCGACTATCAATCGCAAGTGCTAAAGGTAAGTACATTCTACACTCGTCACTCCCAGACCATTTTCAAAGGAAATACTTACACCTACTCTCACCAACCGTAGATTCTCTGAGCAAAGATTTCCATTTACTTATCTTTTCAATGTGATTCATTTTTATGTTTATCATCAACTTCTTATATTTCTATAAGCAAATATTAAAACAATCTACTCAAACTGTCAACCGTTACCGGTTCTCCCTATTACTTATTTGTGATAATTAATTGCATTTACACTAG
>NZ_JBOEQF010000579.1:0-1086 GCF_050689315.1 Aerococcus sp. L_32 | reverse complement strand
TTAGTGTAAATGCAATTAATTATCACAAATAAGTAATAGGGAGAACCGGTAACGGTTGACAGTTTGAGTAGATTGTTTTAATATTTGCTTATAGAAATATAAGAACTTGATGATAAACATAAAAATGAATCACATTGAAAAGATAAGTAAATGGAAATCTTTGCTCAGAGAATCTACAGTTGGTGAGAGTAGATGTAAGTATTTCCTTTGAAAATGGTCTGGGAGTGACGAGTGTAGAATGTACTTACCTTTAGCACTTGCGATTGATAGTCGATAACCTATCTTCGTATGATTGTACGAATGAGGCGAGCCGAGTGTTCGCAAAGTAAGGTGGTACCACGTTCTAGACGTCCTTATAATACTGTGTTGTATTATAAGGACTTTTTTTTATGTAAAGTGAAGATGATGATGAGGGAAGAATCGCTTAGCTAGCATGATGAAGCTAGGATGATAAAATGGAGGGAATATCAATGCCAATTAAAGTTGTTCAAGATTTACCAGCATTACAAAAATTAACCCAAGAGAATATTTTTGTTATGGATGAACGTCGTGCAACCATGCAGGACTTTCGTACTTTAGAAGTGGTTATTGTGAACTTAATGCCGACTAAAGAAGCGACGGAAGAGCAGTTGCTGCGGTTATTAAGTAACTCACCCCTGCAAGTGAACGTGACCTTTATCCACATGCAGTCACACCAAGCGGCCCATATTTCAGAAAACCATCTAAAAGAATTCTACCGAACCTTTGACCAAATTAAGGACCTCTACTTTGATGGGATGATCATTACTGGCGCGCCGGTTGAGCACCTAGATTTCGAGAAAGTGAATTACTGGGACGAATTGGTATCCATTATGGAATGGTCAAATAATCATGTTTTCTCAACCTTGCATATTTGTTGGGGCGCCCAAGCAGCCCTTTACCACCATTACGGCATCGGTAAACAACCTTTAGATAAAAAACTATTTGGTATTTACGAGCAAGAGTTGAGAGATAAAAAGGTATCTTTAGTACGTGGTATGGATGAGCTTTTCTATATGCCACATTCTCGCCACACGACTGTGCCAACTGAATCTTTTGAACAGGCAC
>NZ_JBOEQF010000578.1:0-1086 GCF_050689315.1 Aerococcus sp. L_32 | reverse complement strand
TTGACCCAATCTAAAATTGTTGTGGTTGTACTTGAGTCGGAACCAAATAGTAATTGAATAATAATACCAAAAACAATCCCAATACCTAATCCGATAAAGACACGGTTTGAATATTTCACGTGTTTCCCTGCTAAACGGTTTAGGAATAACAATACAAGTACAAAAATAGCTAATGTAATGATAACTGCCATCTTGTCTTCCTCCTGAATATTGATATAAATGTGGTGCTGATTAAGAATCAGCAGATCCAATTACATCATTCAACTGGTCGTTCAAAATGCCAATGAATCGTTCGGCTTCACTAGATAGTTTACGGTATTTGTTTTGAATGTAAATAATATGGTTGTCTTCAACATCTGTAACAGGGACGGTGGTCATCATATCGCGGAATGGTGAAGTCAATATACCTGTACCCACTAGGATAGCGTCGGTTTTCACTAAGACATTAATCGAAGTCGCCCGGTCGCTGACGTAAATGGTTGATTGTGTAGAGCCCTCTCCCAAGTCCAATGCTTCCTCAGTTAATTGAGCTGAGGAACCTTGTGTCTGTTCGAATGTAACAGATGGATAGGCCAGCAAATCTGCTTGGGTTAGGCTTTCTCTATCTGCTAAGGGATGTTGTTTACCGACGAAAACATGGGGTTGAAAGGCCCCGATTTCTGTATAGCTCAACTCGTTATGGTTTAGGTACTGCTTAATGACCTTTTGGTTGTAGGCATTCATGTATAAAATCCCGATTTCAGAATAGGCATTTTTGACATTTTCCATTACATCAGTTGTTGAGGTTTCTAATAAACGATAATGGTGGGCGCGATCTTCATCATTTGCAACCAATACCGCAAAAGCTTCTGACACAAAGTCATAATGCTGACTAGATACTGAAAACAATTTTTTTCGGTCGGCATCTAAGTAACGATTCTCCATAACGGACACCTGCGACAAGACGTCACGGGCGTACGATAAGAATTCGCTACCTTCTTCAGTAATGAAGATACCGCGTTTTGTGCGCTCGAAGATTTGTAAGTCATACATTTCTTCCAACTCACGAATGGCCGTTGATAAAGAAGATTGCGCCATGAACAGCCG
>NZ_JBOEQF010000577.1:0-1088 GCF_050689315.1 Aerococcus sp. L_32 | reverse complement strand
GAAATTTCTAAAAATGCATTAAAAGAATCCAAAAAATTCCAATGGGATGATATTCATCAAGACTACATCGATATCTATAATAGAATATTACAAAACTAAAAAAATGTGCGTTGGTTGATAGCCAACGCACATTTTTCTTTATTTATTCAATTGTCGGATTGCCCACTCTAGTTTCTAATACATAAAACACAAACTGCTCAACTTTGTTATATAAGTTAGTTAGCGTATAGCCGATAATCCATGATACTGTGAATACCATAACTGCCACAAAGATAATAGCTGGTATAAATGTAATTGGCGACCACTGTATAATCTGATGAATAATTGGTAGATTCCAAATAAATTCACGTACCTCAGATTGCTCATGAACCAAGTAAACACTCAAAGTATAAGCTGCTATGGTATTGATCCTTACTGACTTCACTTTAATTTGTCGAATATACATAAAGATGCAGTAGGACATGATAAATTCAAAGGGCCCGTTGTAGTTTAAAAAGTCTACTTCGGGTAAGATATATTGCAAAAAGCCAGTAATCAAGGCTAATGTTAGATACCCTAGTAGATATTGATTACGGGTGAAGTCTTTAACAAATGCGCCATGTAGGCGGATATAGGCGCCTACAAAATATAAATACACGAAGAAAATTAATGAAAAACCTGAGTTAATCGATATAATCTCCTGGTTGATGACAAAAAATGGCCAAACAACCCCCACCAAAGTCGATAATAATAAGAAATGTTGATACTCTTTCTTACTAATCATATGAACAATTTTATTTAAGAAGGGAATAAATAGGTACAAGGCAAAGTAATTCGATATAAACCAGTACTCTCCCCTAAATGTGGCAAATAACTTACCTATAATCCGCCAAATATTAAAATCGATAGCGCCAAACACCATTAGTATGGTTATTAAAAGGCCTGAAATAAAACCTGGTAGCATCGCTACATGGATAATTTTTTTAATTTTTAGTTGTTTAGCATTAATTGAAAAATAGCCTGAGATAATAATATAGACATTTACACATACATATATGATGGCACGAAGTAAGGTTAGTAAGAAGTGATTCAAGCCAGTTACTTCTAAC
>NZ_JBOEQF010000576.1:0-1093 GCF_050689315.1 Aerococcus sp. L_32 | reverse complement strand
ATATGGTGTTTCAATGAAACCAAATTCATTGATTTTCGCATATGACGCCAAGTTGTTGATCAAACCGATGTTTGGTCCCTCAGGTGTTTCGATTGGACACATACGACCATAGTGAGAGTAGTGAACGTCACGAACTTCGTATCCGGCACGGTCACGTGTCAAACCACCAGGTCCTAAGGCAGATAGACGACGTTTGTGTGTCAACTCACCTAATGGGTTGGTTTGGTCCATGAATTGAGACAATTGAGAAGAACCGAAGAACTCTTTAATTGACGCAACTACTGGACGGATGTTGATTAATTGTTGTGGTGTTACTTTTTCAATGTCTTGGATAGACATACGTTCACGTACAACACGTTCCATACGAGATAAACCGATACGGAATTGGTTTTGTAATAATTCACCAACTGAACGAATACGACGGTTACCTAAATGGTCGATGTCGTCTGTTTTACCAATACCTTCATATAAACCTAAGAAGTAGTTTAATGAAGCTAACACGTCAGCAATTGTTAAGGCACGAGCTTCTTTACCTGGGCTCGCGTTACCAATAACGTTGATTACACGGTCAGCATCTTTAGGCGCTTGGATTTTAATGATTTGAACATCAACAGGTTCTGTTAAGACAGCATCATCATTTGGATATAATGTTGTCACGTTTAAACCATTGTCAAAATATGGCTCTAATTTGTCCATGATTTCGCGGTTTAATTCAGTACCTTTATCCGCTAAGATTTCACCAGTTTCTGGGTCAACTAAAGTTTCAGCCAAGATTTGATTGAATATGCGGTTTTTGATATCTAATTTTTTGTTTACTTTGTAACGACCAACAGCTGCTAAGTCATAGCGACGTGGGTCAAAGAAACGAGCAGTTAGTAAGTTACGAGATGAGTCTGCAGTCTTTGGTTCACCTGGACGTAGACGTTCGTAAATTTCTTTTAAGGCTTCTTCTGTACGAGAATCAGATAAGTCTTTGTGAACATCTTTTTCTAAAGTTAATTCTAATGTTTCGCTTTCTCCAAAGATTTCACGAATTTGGTCATCAGAAGAGAAACCTAGTGCACGCATCAATACTGACATTGGCACTTTACGG
>NZ_JBOEQF010000575.1:0-1093 GCF_050689315.1 Aerococcus sp. L_32 | reverse complement strand
ACGTAAAGTGCCGATGTCAGTGTTGATGCGTGCATTAGGTTTCTCTTCGGATGACCAAATTCGTGAAATCTTCGGAGAAAGCGAAACATTAGAATTAACTTTAGAAAAAGATGTCCACAAAGACTTATCTGATTCTCGTACAGAAGAAGCCTTAAAAGAAATTTACGAACGTCTACGTCCGGGCGAACCAAAGACTGCAGACTCATCTCGTAACTTATTAACTGCTCGTTTCTTTGACCCACGCCGCTATGACTTAGCAGCTGTTGGACGTTACAAAGTGAACAAAAAATTAGATATCAAAAACCGCTTATTCAACCAAATCTTGGCTGAAACTTTGGTTGACCCAGAAACTGGTGAAATCTTAGCAGATAAAGGTACTGAATTAAACCGTGAAGTTATGGACAAATTAGAGCCATATTTTGAAAATGGTTTAAACGTGACAACATTGTATCCAAATGACGATGCTGTCCTAACAGAACCTGTTGATTTACAAATCGTTAAAATTCAAGCACCTAAAGATGCTGATCGTGTAATCAACGTTATTGCTAACGCGAGCCCAGGTAAAGAAGCTCGAGCCTTAACAATTGCTGACGTGTTAGCTTCATTAAACTACTTCTTAGGTTTATATGAAGGTATTGGTAAAACAGACGACATCGACCATTTAGGTAATCGTCGTATCCGTTCAGTTGGTGAATTATTACAAAACCAATTCCGTATCGGTTTATCTCGTATGGAACGTGTTGTACGTGAACGTATGTCTATCCAAGACATTGAAAAAGTAACGCCACAACAATTAATCAACATTCGTCCAGTCGTTGCGTCAATTAAAGAGTTCTTCGGTTCTTCTCAATTGTCTCAATTTATGGACCAAACCAACCCATTAGGTGAGTTGACGCACAAACGTCGTCTATCTGCCTTAGGACCTGGTGGTTTAACTCGTGACCGTGCCGGATACGAAGTTCGTGACGTTCACTATTCTCACTATGGTCGTATGTGTCCAATCGAAACACCTGAGGGACCAAACATCGGGTTGATCAACAACTTGGCGTCATACGCGAAAATCAATGAATTTGGTTTCATTGAAACACCTTAC
>NZ_JBOEQF010000574.1:0-1093 GCF_050689315.1 Aerococcus sp. L_32 | reverse complement strand
ATACCTGCAATTAATAGGGCATAGACCAACATTCTCTTAAAACTATAGGAAATGACACGGATAATTTTTGGATAATTCAATAGGGCATCGTATAAGATGACGAGGATATTGCTTTCTTTCATACATTCGCTCTTTTCTGTTCGCATATTCTCACTCTTAGCTAGTGGACTTGGAAAATGACTAAGCATTCTCACGTTAACATTCATTATAACAAAGATTGGTCGAAAATAATGAGCGGATGATTGGAAAAGGAAAAACTTTTCTTAAAAATAAGTGAGCGCCTTAAGTCGATTCCTTTGAATTTTAGGGTGTGACTTGGTATAGTGATTTTAGTAAGAAAATAACGATAAGTTATATAGGAGGAATTTTACATGGCTTTTGAATTACCAGAATTACCATACGCTTATGATGCATTAGAACCGTATTTCGATGAGGAAACAATGCACTTGCATCATGACAAACACCATAATACTTATGTAACAAATGCAAACGCAGCTTTAGAAGGTACTGATTTAGCAGACAAATCTGCTGAAGAAATCTTATCTAACTTTGACGCTGTACCTGAAGACAAAAAAACTGCTGTTCGTAACAATGTTGGTGGACACGCTAACCACACATTATTCTGGGAACAATTCGCAGCAAACGCTGGCGGTGAACCTACAGGCGCTTTGAAAGAAGCTATCGACGCTAAGTTTGGTTCATTTGCAGACTTCCAAGAAGCATTCAAAACTGCAGCAACTGGTCGTTTCGGCTCTGGTTGGGCTTGGCTAGTTTTAGCTAACGGTGAAGTAGAAATCACTTCTACACCAAACCAAGACTCACCACTAATGGATGGTCAAACACCATTATTAGGTATCGATGTTTGGGAACATGCATACTACTTGAAATATAAAAACGTTCGTCCAGACTATATTGCTGCATTCTGGAACATTGTAAACTGGGATGAAGTTGCAAAACGTTTTGACGCAGCAAAATAATTTAACATCTATTTAAATAGTAAAAGAGGGGTTAGCTTAGGCTAACCTCTTTTTTACGGCAAATTGCATAAAAATGCCTCTAAAAAACGCCTGCCGACAATTATCAGCAGACGTTT
>NZ_JBOEQF010000573.1:0-1097 GCF_050689315.1 Aerococcus sp. L_32 | reverse complement strand
TCGAATGAGTGGTAACCACGGTCTAAGTATTTCAATTCAGACACTTTGGTCATCCCTTCAGCCTTCAAACCAGCCAAAATTAAGGCTGCTGCTGAACGTAAATCAGAAGCAGCTACTGCTGCCCCTTGCAACTTAGCAGGACCGTTCATAATAGCTGTATTGCCGTTAATATTAAAGTTAGCGTTCATTCTACGCAATTCTTCTAAGTGCATAAAGCGATTTTCAAAAACAGTTTCTTCCATTTCTGAAGTACCTTCTGCTAAAACTTGGGCAACTGTAAAGGGTGATTGAATATCAGTCGGGAAACCAGGATATGGCAAAGTTCTTGCTTTTGTTTGATGCAAAACGGTAGAACCTTGCACACGGACACCAGACACGTCTTCAGTAATTGTCGCACCTAATTCTTTTAATTTAGAAATCAATGGTTGGTTGTGTTCTGAAATCGCGTCTTCAATGTAGACATCACCTTCAGTAATGGCTGCAGCTACCATAAATGTTCCTGCTTCAATACGGTCAGGGATGACAGAATGTTCAGTTCCTTCAAGGCTTTCAACCCCACGGATTTTAATGGTATCTGTGCCGGCACCTTGAACGCGACCACCCATTTTATTGATAAAGTTGGCTAAATCAACGATTTCAGGTTCGCGAGCAACGTTCTCAATGATTGTTGTCCCTTCAGCTAATGCAGCAGCCATCATAATATTTTGTGTCGCCCCAACACTTGGGAAGTCTAAATAAATATTGGCACCCACTAATTTATCAGCGCTTGCTTCAACATAACCTGCTGTAGTCGTTACTTTGGCACCTAAAGCTTCAAATCCTTTGACATGTAAGTCAATTGGACGCGAACCAATAGCGCAACCACCTGGCATAGCAAATTTAGCATGACCATAACGAGACAATAATGGCCCCATTACAACGATTGAAGCACGCATCTTGCTGACAAGTTCAAATGGTGCTTCAGTCGTTAGATCACCAGAAGCGTCCACGATAATTTCATTGTTTTCTTCATCGAAATCAACTTGCGCATTCAAGTTACGCAATACATCGTTCATTACATATACATCTGATAGTAATGATGCATTGGTAATGCGACT
>NZ_JBOEQF010000572.1:0-1100 GCF_050689315.1 Aerococcus sp. L_32 | reverse complement strand
GTAGAATAGACACGAAAAAAAACCTGTATCGTTAGACCGAAATCTGACTTTACAGGGTTTTGTTATTATACAAATTTTACTTGAGTGCCCGCAATCAAGTCCCCAATATGGCGGTCGATTGGACGGAAGATTCGCATAGCCATAATCAGGAAAAGCGTGTCAAGAAATAGGGGCGTTAGTATTTGGTTGGATAGTGATTCGTAATTAGAAAATATCTCTGAAATAGTCGCCATATGGCCTGGTTGCCAAGGGATGAACTTCACGATATTTAGTGGCAGGGCATTTGGTGACTGTTTTTTGCTGAAACACTAACTTGATATAGGCTTTCTTTTTGCAGAAACTACCACCTGTATAATCCATATAAGTGAAAATCAACACAACTGGTAAGACACTAGTAAAGAAGGATAACAAGTCGGATTGAAGAAGGCTAACTTCAGCGATGCCACTCATCACAGCGTAGATAATGATACAAATGACTGCTACGATCACCAGTAGAATGATAATGATCAGGTAATCAACAAATATTCTTGAAGACTTTTCTGGATTCTCATCGACAAGGGGACCTGTTCGTTTATTTGCATACAACCATTCCTTCGATGAAACAACTGAGGGAGAGTGTGCATTTTCATTTGAAAAAAGGCCCGACTAATTTGATTTGAATGTACTGTATACAATTGTAGGTATCAAATGTTAGCAAGTTAACGGGGCGCATTTCGGCAAAATGGATTAACCTTTAACTTGACACACAGAAAAAGCTGCGCCTGTTTATTAACAAAGGGGTGCAGCTTTTTGCTGGGTTATTTTAGTCTAGTAGTCATTCGTTGACGTGACCGATACTTTTTTCCATATCGACATGCATGATGCCTGCGTCCATATATTTCGGTGTATCCATGTTTTCATATCCAAGCGCTTCGTAGAAACCTGTTACATGCTCTTGGGCACCTAAAATGATTTGTGAGAAATGTTCCTCTAAGGCCTTCGCTTCAACAACGGCCATCAACTCACGGCCTAATCCTTGGCCACGATATTTTTGAGCAATTGCTACACGTTGTAATTTGGCTGCATTCGGTGTTAAGGCGAGTAACCGCGCTGTATAAACA
>NZ_JBOEQF010000571.1:0-1115 GCF_050689315.1 Aerococcus sp. L_32 | reverse complement strand
ACAGAAAGCAAGAATAGGATGTGAGACAGGGCGTTTAGACAGGAGACGATGGAAGAATTGTGCCGTGTCACACAAAGTGTGAAACAAACTATTCTGAGCGGACACCTGTCTGCCCTGGCGAGCTCAACTTCACAGGGTGCGAGGGCCGACGCTAAGAAAAGAACCGTTGGAAGACTAGTGCAGTAAATGACGCAGTCAGTTACAAACTAATCTGAAACGCAGTCTTTTCTTGAGACCCGAACCCGACTATAGGATGTGAGACAGGGCGTTTAGACAGGAGACGATGGAAGAATTGTGCCGTGTCACACAAAGTGTGAAACAAACTATTCTGAAGCGGACACCTGTCTGCCCTGGCGAGCTCAACTTCATAGGGTGCGAGGGCCGACGCTAAGAAAAGAACCGTTGGAAGATTAAGGCAGTAGATGGCGAAGTCAGCTATACAGGGTGCAAGTTCCAACGCTAGTCTCTGATCTCTTCATTGGTCTAATCAACATCAGTATTCCCCTTCTAATCTTACCTAGCGTACGCATTTTAAAGATAAAACAACATTCAAAAAAGCCAGGAGCGCTAACTCCTGACTTTTCCAAAACTATTAATCTTGACGTTTTGTTTTACCTTCCCAATCAGAAAGGCCACCTTTTAAAATATAAATTTTATCGTAACCAGCGTCTTTTAATTTTTTCGCTGCACGGCCAGTTAAACTGTGCACATCAGCATATAAATAGATTGGACGTGATTTACTGAAGCCCGGCACACCTTGTTGTAATGTAGAATACGGTACATTGCGGGCACCAAAAATGTGGGCAGAGTTGAATTCATTTGCTTCTCGGATATCAATAATTTGTGCCGATTGCATGGTTTGTTGGAAATCTTCTTGAGAAATCATGGTTGCGTTGTTACGACGCAATAGGTAGCTATATAACCAGAAGCCTCCCCAAACCAATAATACGACAATTAAAATAAGCCAAGAGATAGTAACAAAGTTGATCATAAGTGTTGTTTTCCCTTCTAACGACAAATACTAAACATTTTTCATAACTAGTGACGCAGCACCATACACACCTGCATCATTCCCCAAGGTAGCTAAACGAATACTTGTTGTCCGTCCAACACCT
>NZ_JBOEQF010000570.1:0-1127 GCF_050689315.1 Aerococcus sp. L_32 | reverse complement strand
CATGGCTCAATTCCAACCCGATACAATTATCGCACTAGGTGGGGGATCTGTTATGGATGCAGCTAAAGTCATGTGGTTATTCTACGAACAACCAGAAGTAGACTTTAGAGATTTAGTTCAAAAATTCCTAGACATCCGTAAAAGAGCGGTTAAGTTCCCAGAACTTGGGTCTAAAGCGAAGTATGTAGGTATTCCAACGACATCAGGAACAGGATCTGAAGTGACACCATTTGCGGTTATCTCTGATAAGAAAAATAATATGAAATACCCATTAGCGGACTATTCATTACTACCAACAGTCGCAATTGTAGATCCTGCTTTAGTTGAGACTGTACCAGATTTTGTTACAGCTGATACAGGGATGGACGTGTTAACACACGCGATCGAAGCGTATGTATCAGTGATGGCTAACGACTTTACTGATGGACTGGCTTTACAAGCAATCAAGATTGTATTCGAAAACTTAGAAGCTTCAGTAAAATATAATGATCCAGAAGCACGTGAAAGAATGCATAACGCTTCAACTATGGCGGGTATGGCATTTGGTAATGCCTTCTTAGGAATTAACCACTCAATGGCTCATAAGATTGGTGGAGTTTTCCATACAGTTCACGGTCGAACAAATGCGATTTTACTTCCATTCGTTATTTGCTATAACGGAACCCGACCAGCGAAACAGGCGAACTGGCCAAAATACAATTACTACAAAGCAGATGTAAAATACCAAGACATCGCTAAATTAATCGGACTTGATGCAAAAACTCCAGAAGAAGGAGTAAAAAACTTAGCACAAGCTGTGTTCGAACTTGGAGAACGTGTTGGAATTCAAATGAGTCTAAAAGACCAGGGCGTTGATGAATCTGCCTTCATGGATAAAACAGAAGATATCGCCTACTTAGCCTTTGAGGACCAATGTACACCAGTGAATCCACGCTTAGCTTTAGTAAATGAAATGCAAGAAATCCTTGAAGATGCATATTATGGATATAAAGAAAGACAAGCAAACTACAATTAATAGTATCCGACGCATCAAGTAATACCTAAATTTGATCCCCTTTTATACACGTATATGCCTTACTTGCGCAAGTAAGGCATATACGTTTTTTGGTTTTGAGTTGTACCTAGCT
>NZ_JBOEQF010000569.1:0-1128 GCF_050689315.1 Aerococcus sp. L_32 | reverse complement strand
GGTGAAGTGAATCGTCTTCTTCTGTTATAATTGTATCATAGATTTTAAATTGTTCATTGCGATTTTTGAACGATTTGTTTGACGGAGGAGGTTAACATGAACAGACCTATCGGATTCTTAGATTCTGGTGTAGGTGGCTTAACGGTAGTGAAAGAAGCTATGCGACAATTGCCCAATGAATCGATTATCTATATTGGTGACAATGCACGTTGTCCTTATGGGCCAAGAAGTGTAGAAGAAATAGCGACTTTTACTAATCAAATGGTCGATTTTCTTTTAACCAAAGATATTAAATTATTGGTCATTGCCTGTAATACAGCGACTGCGGTTGCCTTAGATGAAATTAAACAGCGGGTGTCTATTCCAGTTATTGGGGTGATTCAACCGGGTGCAAGAGCAGCCAATAAATACACAAAAAATGGCAAAATTGGTGTTTTAGGTACTGAAGGGACCATTAAAAGTGGCATGTACCTTGAAAATTTACTACAAAAAAATAAAGACTTGAATATGACTTCATTAGCTTGTCCAGCCCTTGTCCCACTGGTAGAAAGCCAACAATATGCCACACCTTTAGCCAAAAAGGTGATAGCGGAAACTTTAGCACCAATTAAAAATAAGGGGTTGGATACTGTTATTCTAGGTTGTACCCACTATCCTTTACTAAGAGATACCATTCAAAAAACTTTGGGACATACGGTCAAACTTGTTGATTCTGGCCAAGAAACCATTTCAGACGTATCCATCCTTTTGGATTACAACGACATTGCCAAATTGTCGGATGATCCATCACCAAGAGTGACTGAATTTTACACCACTGGCTCACCAGAACTATTTAAGGAGATTGCGGACGACTGGTTGGATCAACCAATTGAAGTAGACCGTGTCACTATCGAAACACTTGAAGCAATTCAAAAACAGATGAAAGAAGGCTAACATTTATATGAAGCAAGTAATGATCGCTACAGCCAACCAAGGTAAAGCCAAGGAATTCAAGCAATTATTTGATAAATACGGAATTGAAGTTAAAACCTTGCTAGATTTTCCTGACTATCCAGATATTCCAGAAACTGGGACTACTTTCATTGAAAATGCGACGATTAAAGCCACAACAGCCGCGAAAGACTTGCA
>NZ_JBOEQF010000568.1:0-1134 GCF_050689315.1 Aerococcus sp. L_32 | reverse complement strand
TCCATACTTACGAGAAATTTGGCTTTGAAATTGTGGGAACTATTCCAGGCGGTTTCCAAGTGAAAGACGGTCGTTATGTGGATATGCATATCATGTATCTAGATTTAACGAAGACAAATCCCTAAATTAGGTCTTAGGACGGATACATCTACCCCTTTTTCCCATTAATATATAGACATGAGAAAGGATGATGTACGCAATGAAACAAACATCAAAAATGACCTTGGGCAAGTTCGCCAAAGCCTTATTTAATAAGGAAACACCTACCTACATCAAGGCGATTACTGGATTAGCACTCGCTTATACCGTCTTCCCAGCTGATGTCTTACCAGATATCTTTGGTCCCTTGGGATTTGTGGATGACGCAGCTGTAATTGGTGTCTTAACGACGATTGCCATGTCCTTATTAGATAATTACAATGAAAAACAATCTACGCAAACAGCCAATACACACACCGACTTTGATCCAAATAAAGTGATCAACTAGATTAAAATACCAACCCCTAAAAGCTGTGAAACCCACTACCCCGGGTGTCACGGCTTATTTTTTTGTGGATGTGGCAAAATAAAATCCACCAACAAGCTAGTATTAACTAGGTCGTTGGTGGTTGTGTTAGATCTATAACATTTTTATAACTAATTCTAGTCTCTATATCGGGCTTTATTTAACTACTGCAAATCCTGCTGTCCAAGCGATTTCTTCGCGGGCTGCTAATGTGATTTGTAGGAAGCCAATTGCTTCTAATTCACGAGCACGTGATAATTCACCTGCGTCTACAAAGTTCAAGCCACTACCTTCTAATGCATCTTTGAAGGTTGCTTTAGCGTCTGCTTCACCGGCTGCTAAAACAGTTGTCGTGTTGTCGCCAACTTGTTTAGAAGCTAATGTAGTGCCAAAGTTTGTGTTGAAAGCTTTGATAACTTTCGCACCACTTACTTTTGCTTGGATTTCTTGGGCTGCTGATGAGTCAGCTGGTACGACTAAACCATCGAAAGTGTCGAAATTTACTGGGTTTGTGATATCAACAATGATTTTGCCCGCTAATTCGTCAGCGTAGTTAGAGATGATGCCATCTACTGCTGCATAAGGCACTGCCAATACAACAATGTCGCCTAATGCTTGTTTACCGTCTT
>NZ_JBOEQF010000567.1:0-1142 GCF_050689315.1 Aerococcus sp. L_32 | reverse complement strand
TCGTACGGATACAATGGGCGCTGTCCACTATATTTATTGGCCTAAATCCGCTAAAATAGACAGTGTGCAATTAAATTAGGAGGTAGGTTATGGAATTACAAAAGGCATTACAGGCGCTAAATAACGGGCAAATTGACCCCATATATGTACTACAAGGGCCTGAAACCTACTTAATCAACCGGTTTCTAACGGCCATTGAAGGTCAGTTTTTACAAGAAGACGCTAACGCCATGAATTACATGTCATTTGATATGGAAGAAGACAGCTTGGCGGACGTCATGGTTGAAGCCAACACCATTTCATTTTTCAATGAACCGAGACTGATTTTAATGCGGCAACCAGCTTTTTTAACGGGGTCACAGAAGAATACCATCAAGCAGGATGACACGTCCTTACTCGAATACCTGGACAATCCAGCTGATGATGTGGTTTTAGTCATTGTGGCTGATTATGAATCCTTAGATGGCCGGAAGAAAATTGTGAAACAACTCAAGAAGAAGGCCACATTTGTGGATACCTCTGTCATGGCCGAACCTCAAGTGAAGGACTATATGCAGCGGTATGTGGCTTCAGAAGGCGTCGATATGACCAGAGAAGCCATGGCTCTATTCTTGAAACGGACCAATTACCAGCTTTCCCAGTCCATTCGTGAGATGGACAAGTTGATTTTATATGTAGGGGGCGAGAAAAGGATCAACCAGCGAGATGCAGACTTGTTGGTGACACCGTCATTGGATGACAATATCTTCCATCTGACGGACCATATTATGCGTCAAGATTCAGCCGCTGCTTTAAGGTTATACCGCGAACTAATCGCACAGAAAAATCAACCCATCGCCATTCTTGGTTTACTCCAGTCTAACTTCCGCTTGTATACGCAAATTATCCAATTGAAGAAAGCGGGTTATGACCAAGGATCAATGGCTGAAACCATTGGCGTTCATCCATACCGGATTAAAATGGCTGGCCAATCGATTCATCCTTATTCGCCGAATTTACTTATGGTGGGTTATATGAAGTTGATTGAATTAGACTTTGATATCAAGCAGGGGAAAGTAGACCAACATCTTGGGATTGAGTGGTTTATTTTAGACTTTTGTTCAGGTAGGGCAGCAAGTTAACATATAGGCGAGAAAAATAGA
>NZ_JBOEQF010000566.1:0-1144 GCF_050689315.1 Aerococcus sp. L_32 | reverse complement strand
AGTTTTCACACTAGCCATGGCTTTGGTCATGACTTGTTTACCATGGTAGACGGTGATATCAATTTCCATTGAACGTCTAGAGACATCTAGGAATTCTAGGACGATATCGATTGTGGATTGTAGTGGCACCAACTTTAAATAGTAAGCATTCACCTTATCGACCACAATGGATTTATCTTGCATCTTCTTCACAAATTGTTTTACCGATAGTTGGATAATACTATGTTGTAAGGCATTAGATAAGGCGCCAAAATCATTCGTTAATGAAACATCACTCAGGAATCGGTAACGCGCTTTTGTCATATCCTCATTTTGATCAACGAATTTCAACTTATCTGCCAGTAACACCTCAATCCGGTTTTCACTCTGTTCCGTTTGTTGGGTATACTGCAAAGTCCGCAAGACATCTTGTCTAGATAGAATTCCTTGTAAATAATCCTCTTCATCCACAACAGGTAGTATTTCTAACCCATCCCAAATCATCATATGTGTAATTGAAGCCACACTCATTGGCTTCTTAGCCGAAATTGGCGTTGGCGTCATGGCTTTAGCTAAATGGGTATCCGGTGTGAAATCTAGGATATCCTTAGCCGTTAAAATTCCCGCCAACTTACCATCTCTTTCACAAATTGGAAAACGGGTATGCCCCGAGTTTTCTGACAATTGTCGGTAAGCCGTAATCGTATCATCCGTGTATAAAAATTGCGTTTGTTCAAGTGGAATATAGATATCTTCCACAAGTAAAATATCCTTCTGCATAGACCGCTCAATCATCGCTTTATTGATTAAAGTAGCCGTCGCATAGGTATCGAAGTTGACACTTAAAAGTGGTACTTCCCGCTTGTTAGCCAAGTCCACAATGGTTTCTGACGGCTTAAAACCACCCGAGATTAGAACAGCGACGTCATTTTCCAAGGCAATCCGTTGAATTTCATCACGGTTACCAACGATAATCAAGGAATCTGGTTCGATATAACGACGCATCCCGTCCGCTTCCATGGCGCCGATAATAAATTTACGGACCTGGCGACTCAGACCTGAAGCCCCGCCTAAAACCTGGCAATCCGTTACCTTGATAATTTCTTCAATCGTTAAATGGTGCATGCGACGGTTTTCGTTCTCTTCAATTCGGACGGTACCCACG
>NZ_JBOEQF010000565.1:0-1144 GCF_050689315.1 Aerococcus sp. L_32 | reverse complement strand
AGTGGGTACCGTCCGAATTGAAGAGAACGAAAACCGCCGCATGCACCATTTAACGATTGAAGAAATTATCAAGGTAACGGATTGCCAGGTTTTAGGTGGGGCTTCAGGTCTGAGTCGCCAGGTCCGTAAATTTATTATCGGCGCCATGGAAGCGGACGGGATGCGTCGTTATATCGAACCAGATTCCTTGATTATCGTTGGTAACCGCGATGAAATTCAACGGATTGCCTTGGAAAGTGACGTCGCTGTTCTAATCTCGGGTGGTTTTAAGCCGTCAGAAACCATTGTGGACTTGGCTAACAAGAGGGAAGTACCACTTTTAAGTGTCAACTTCGATACCTATGCGACGGCTACTTTAATCAATAAGGCGATGATTGAGCGGTCTATGCAGAAGGATATTTTACTTGTGGAGGATATCTACATTCCACTTGAACAAACGCAATTTTTATACACGGATGATACGATTACAGCTTACCGACAATTGTCAGAAAACTCGGGGCATACCCGTTTTCCAATTTGTGAAAGAGATGGTAAATTGGCGGGGATTTTAACGGCTAAGGATATTCTAGATTTCACACCGGATACCCATTTAGCTAAAGCCATGACGCCAACGCCAATTTCGGCTAAGAAGCCAATGAGTGTGGCATCAATTACCCACATGATGATTTGGGATGGTTTGGAAATTCTACCGGTTGTGGATGAAGCGGATAATTTGCAAGGGATTCTATCTAGACAAGATGTCTTGCGGACTTTGCAGTATACCCAACAAACGGAACAGAGTGAGAACCGGATTGAGATGTTACTGGCAGATAAGTTGAAATTCGTTGATCAAAATGAGGATATGACTAAGGCGCGTTACCGGTTCTTGAGTGATGTGTCATTAACCAATGATTTTGGCGCCTTATCTAATGCCTTACAACATAGTATTATCCAACTATCGGTAAAACAATTTGTCAAACAGCTACAAGGTAAATCAATCGTTGTTGATAAGGTAAGTGCATATTATTTAAAATTAGTACCTTTACAATCTACCATCGATGTTGTGCTAGAATTCCTAGATGTCTCTAGACGTTCAATGGAAATTGATATCACCGTCTACCATGGTAAACAAGTCATGACCAAAGCCATGGCTAGTGTGAAAACA
>NZ_JBOEQF010000564.1:0-1145 GCF_050689315.1 Aerococcus sp. L_32 | reverse complement strand
ACTGGCATAGAGACGTCGTCACGTTCAAATGGTACGCCAATCTCAGTCAACCATTCAACAGATCCTAAGGCGTTATCAGTCAGTTGTTTCACAAGTTTATAATCACCATAGATTACTTGACCATTTAAGTCCTCACGTTTACCACCTAAATAAGTTTGAATTCTGTGGAGTAGGACTGAATCAAATAGGTAATCTTCACCTTGTTGAGTTCGTTCTAAGTAGTCATTGATTTGTGCACGTAAACTGATGAAGTCCTCTAAGTATTCTGAATCAATCGTGTCTTCGTCAATGGCTGCAATTTCCTCTAAGGTATGTGCTTCACCAGGGTTAGCAGAGAAAGTTGCTTGCCATTCGGGTTCAGCAGCATTCATCGGTCCACCAGCACGGACAGTATTACCACCTAATGATGGGAATTTTTCAAGTAAGATGACTTCTTTACCCGCTTGAACAGTTGCAGCAGCTGCGGCTAAACCGGCACCACCGCCACCAATAACAAGGACATCGGTGTCATATTCAATGGTTTCAGTTGCTGATTTAGTAGCGATTTTTGGCCGCTTTTTCAAAATATTTGGATCAGCGCCAGCTAGTCGTACTGCATCGGCAACCCCATCAAGCACACTTTGACTCGTTACAGAAGCACCAGAAACAGCATCTACATTTAAGGTTTGATTTTCTATAATTTGTTCAGGGATGCGGGTGAATACCAAATCAGCAATCCCTTCCGTTTCACCACTTGAATCAATATCGATCCGGTCAATACGTGTATCACTAAATGACACAGTGATTGGAAGTGGTCCGTTATGACCAACAGCTTTTACTTCATAGTGACCAGGTTCAAAGCGAACTTCTTCAGGTAGAGATAAGATACTTGCAACATCGGTAAAACGAAGAAATTGACCGAAACAAGTTTCTAAGAAATGAACAGTATTTTCATCTTTAAGATTGCCATCTTCATCAAATGCTTCATGAGCGCGACCCAATAAAAATTCATGCCCAGGCATCACTATGGCGTTTACACCGGGTGTATCTAAGATTTGACGCAAATGTAATTGGGCACGTGACGAACCTTGAATATCATAGGAAGCACCTACTAGCATGATAGGTTTCCCGTCAAGTGGGTGTAAATTAAAGGATAAGTGTTCAAT
>NZ_JBOEQF010000563.1:0-1145 GCF_050689315.1 Aerococcus sp. L_32 | reverse complement strand
GCAACTGGGTGAATCAATTCAACGTCCATATCAACGTTGTCACCAGGCATAACCATAGCTACGTCTTCTGGTAAAGTGATAACACCAGTGATGTCAGTAGTACGGAAGTAGAATTGTGGACGGTAGTTAGTTAAGAATGGTGTATGACGTCCACCTTCTTCTTTAGATAAAACGTAAACTTGCGCTTTAAATTTAGTATGTGGAGTGATTGAACCAGGAGCAGCCAATACTTGACCACGTTGGATGTCTTCACGTTGAACACCACGTAATAATGCACCGATGTTGTCACCAGCTTGAGCGTAGTCTAAGTTTTTACGGAACATTTCAACACCAGTTACAACTGATTTACCGATTTGTTCAGCAATACCAACGATGTCAACTTCGTCACCTGTACGAACTTCACCACGTTCAACACGACCTGTAGCAACAGTACCACGACCAGTGATTGAGAATACGTCCTCAACTGGCATCATGAATGGTTTGTCGTTGTCACGTTCTGGTTCTGGAATGTAAGAGTCTACAGCTTCCATTAATTCCATGATTTTAGCTTCTTGAGCTTCGTCGCCTTGTAATGCTAATAAAGCAGAACCAGCGATTACAGGTAGATCGTCACCTGGGTAGTTGTACTCAGATAATAAGTCACGAACTTCCATTTCAACTAATTCTAGTAATTCTTCATCGTCAACTTGGTCAACTTTGTTTAAGAATACTACGAATGCAGGAACACCGATTTGGCCAGCTAAAAGGATGTGCTCACGAGTTTGTGGCATTGGACCATCAGCAGCAGATACTACTAAGATCGCACCGTCCATTTGAGCGGCACCAGTGATCATGTTTTTAACGTAGTCAGCATGTCCTGGGGCATCGATATGCGCGTAGTGACGGTTAGCTGTTTCGTACTCGATGTGTGAAGTATTAATTGTAATACCACGTTCTTGCTCTTCTGGAGCGTTATCGATTGAAGCGTAGTCTTGAGCTTCACCGAAACCGTGTTTAGCTAATACAGTTGCGATTGCAGCTGATAAAGTTGTTTTACCGTGGTCAACGTGTCCTAAAGTACCAACGTTAACATGGGGTTTTGTACGTTCATATGTTTGTTTTGCCATTTTATGTATTCCTCCTAAGAATAGAAAATATAAACCTAA
>NZ_JBOEQF010000562.1:0-1145 GCF_050689315.1 Aerococcus sp. L_32 | reverse complement strand
TGTTCACGGCGAGCGTTTTCTATTTTGGCGAAATTCGTTCCACCTGTACCTGAGACATCGATGGTATTAACGCCTAAACTTTGTAGATGGTGCATGGTTTGGTAAGACATACCAAAGCCAACTTCCTTAACCATTACTGGCCGATCTACGTTTTCGACGATAGCCACAATATTGTCTTCTAGTTTCCTGAAATCACGATCGCCTTCAGGCATGACAATTTCTTGAGCTGTATTCAAGTGAATTTGTAGGGCATCTGCGTCTAATAAATCAACTGCTCTTCTGGCATCCTCTAAGGTCTTATCAGCGCCGACATTGGCCATCAAGAAACCATTGGGATTCACGTCACGAATAATGGTAAAAGAATCCGCTACCGAAGGGTCTTTTAAGGCTGCAGAAACGGATCCTGAAGCCATTGGTAAATGACATTCACGAGCCACTTCAGCGAACATACCATTAATTTTCTTGGTCCATTCAGACCCACCAGTCATGGCATTAATATAGAAAGGGCGGTCAAATTGTTGTTTAAACAAAGTGGTCGACAAGTCGATACTATTGAATTCTTGGTGGGACAAGGAAGGGTGGACAAAGCGGACAGAATCAAAATCGGTTGGCGCTGTTTGATATTGCATTTCAGCATTGTGCACGTGGGCATCTTTACGGTTCATACTATCTCTCCTGTTCATTTCTTTGCCAGAAAGCGAAGGGGAGAACGACTAGGTCGTTTTCTCGCCATAAGCCTTGGATGGCTTTGGCCTCATCAGCTTGACTAGAAATCGCGTAGGCACAGTCTCCAGCCCCCGCCCCAGAAATTTTGGCGACGGTTTTTTCTGATGTGACTAACTTCAGTGCTTTCTTAAAGGACTTGGTCAAATAAGGTTTATTCAGTGTTTGGGTATACGTTAAAATGTTGTCGAAATTATCTTTGATGGCTGATTTGAATAAAGACCATTCATTCATTTGGATAGCTGCCTTAGCCATTAAAACTTGCCGTTTGGCCAATTGTTTAAAACTGGCCATAATTTCTTCCAGTTCCCGTTCAGAAATATGGTGGGCTACCATTTTTAATAAGTCTTCAGTCGATGCCTTTTCTTTAGACCAAACTAGGGATAAAGTCCAGTCTGGGTCAACCGGCAATTGTTCAATCA
>NZ_JBOEQF010000561.1:0-1148 GCF_050689315.1 Aerococcus sp. L_32 | reverse complement strand
CCGGACGGATACAATGGGTGCTGTCCACTATATTTATTGGCCCAAATCCGCTAAAATAGACAGCGTGCAATCAAATTAGGAGGTAGGTTATGGAATTACAAAAGGCATTACAGGCGCTAAATAACGGGCAAATTGACCCCATATATGTACTACAAGGGCCTGAAACCTACTTAATCAACCGGTTTTTAACGGCCATTGAAGGTCAGTACTTACAAGAAGACGCCAACGCCATGAATTACATGTCCTTTGATATGGAAGAAGATAGCTTGGCGGACGTGATGGTTGAAGCCAACACCATTTCATTTTTCAATGAACCAAGATTGATTTTAATGCGGCAACCAGCTTTTTTAACGGGGTCACAGAAGAAGAATGCCATCAAGCAGGATGACGCGTCCTTACTCGAATACCTAGACAATCCAGCTGAGGATGTGGTTTTAGTCATTGTGGCTGATTACGAATCTTTAGATGGCCGGAAGAAAATTGTGAAACAACTGAAGAAGAAAGCCACATTTGTGGATACCTCTGTCATGGCCGAACCTCAAGTGAAAGACTATATGCAGCGGTATGTGGCTTCAGAAGGCGTCGATATGACCAGAGAAGCCATGGCCCTATTCTTGAAACGGACCAATTACCAGCTTACCCAGTCCATTCGTGAGATGGACAAGTTGATTTTATATGTAGGGGACGAGAAAAGGATCAACCAGCGAGATGTTGACTTGTTGGTGACACCGTCATTGGATGACAATATTTTCCATCTGACGGATCATATTATGCGTCAAGATTCAGCCGCTGCTTTAAGGTTATACCGCGAACTAATCGCACAGAAGAACCAACCCATCGCAATTCTTGGTTTACTCCAGTCTAACTTCCGCTTGTATACGCAAATTATCCAATTGAAGAAAGCGGGTTATGACCAAGGATCAATGGCTGAAACGATTGGCGTTCATCCATACCGGATTAAAATGGCTGGCCAATCGATTAATCCTTATTCGCCGAATTTACTTATGGTAGGTTATATGAAGTTGATTGAATTAGACTTTGATATTAAACAGGGAAAAGTAGACCAACATCTCGGGATTGAGTGGTTTATTTTAGACTTTTGTTCAGGTAGGGCAGCTAGTTAAGACATATATGTGAGAAAAAACAGG
>NZ_JBOEQF010000560.1:0-1148 GCF_050689315.1 Aerococcus sp. L_32 | reverse complement strand
CGATTTCACCGAAACGGATTAAGCGTTCTGCGATTAATTCTGGATGCTCAACCGCATTTGTTGAATGTGATACTAAACCAGGAATGATGTATTGGCCTTCTTTTAAGCGACCCGCTTTTTCCCACACTTTCCATTCGTGCGCATGACGTGGACTTGATGCTTCAAAAGTAAATCCTGCTGCATTTACTTCTAAACATTGGTCAACGATGTACTCTAATGGAATATCTGTTGTATGTGGTCCATGCCATGAACCCCAGCAAATATGTAAGCGAACTAAAGCTGGATCGATACCTTTTAAGGCACGGTTAATAGCGTCAATACGTAATTGTAACCATCTTTGGAAGTCTTCAACTGTTGGCTCTGGGTTGATTTGGTCCCAAGCTTCAGCCAAGTCGGGCGCATCAATTTGAACGATGAAACCAGCATCTGTGATCGCTTTATATTCTTCATGTAATGCGTCTGCTAAATCATTTAATAAGGCTTCTTCATCACCATTGTAGTAGTTATCTTGTAGACGAGCTGCTGAACCTGGAGATACAGCTGCAATAAAAGCTTTTTCTAAGTTGTTTTTAGCTAGTGACGCTTTTAAGAAATCTACGTCACGTTGTACTTGGTCTTGACCAACGTAAGTCACTTTATCAGCGAAAACTGGGTTCCCAACAGCTTTACGTTTACCTAAAACACCAGAATCTGGATCTTCATAGGCAGCTGAGAAAATTGCACGGTCACGACGGTCAGGGAATGATGTTAATTTAATATTTCCTGGTGTTGAACGAACCTTTTCAGGGTTTGCCCAACGGTCTTGGTCAGTCATTTCTAAACCACCTAACCGATAGAATGAGTAGTTCCACCAGGCACCAAAGTCTACTGGACCAGATGTGATATGACCATATTCACCATCATTTACAATGTCGATACCCAGTTCTTTTTGTTTTGCAACAACCTGATCAACTGAATCCTGGATGATTTGAGAGTATTCTTCGTCTGAAATTTCATTTTTTGCACGACGGTCATTTGCCTCTAATAATGCTTTTGGACGTGGTAATGAACCTACATGTGTAGTTAAAATTTTCTTGTTTGTCATAGCTAAGACCTCCATCTTGTTTAGATAAATTGTAACACATCTACAAAACTATTATATCTTGATT
>NZ_JBOEQF010000559.1:0-1148 GCF_050689315.1 Aerococcus sp. L_32 | reverse complement strand
TGATTTCACCGAAACGGATTAAGCGTTCTGCGATTAATTCTGGATGCTCAACCGCATTTGTTGAATGTGATACTAAACCAGGAATGATGTATTGGCCTTCTTTTAAGCGGCCTACTTTTTCCCATACTTTCCATTCGTGCGCATGACGTGGACTTGATGCTTCAAAAGTAAATCCTGCTGCATTTACTTCTAAACATTGGTCAACGATGTACTCTAATGGAATATCTGTTGTGTGTGGTCCATGCCATGAACCCCAGCAAATATGTAATCGAACTAAAGCCGGATCGATACCTTTTAAGGCACGGTTAATAGCGTCAATCCGTAATTGTAACCATCTTTGGAAGTCTTCTACTGATGGCTCTGGGTTGATTTGGTCCCAAGCTTCAGCCAAGTCTGGCGCATCAATTTGAACGATGAAACCAGCATCTGTGATTGCTTTATATTCTTCATGTAATGCGTCTGCTAAATCATTTAATAAGGTTTCTTCATCACCATTGTAGTAGTTATCTTGTAGACGAGCAGCTGAACCTGGAGACACAGCTGCAATAAAACCTTTATCTAAGTTATTTTTAGCTAGTGAAGCTTTTAAGAAATCTACGTCACGTTGTACTTGGTCATGACCAACGTAAGTCACTTTATCAGCGAAAACTGGGTTCCCGACAGCTTTACGTTTACCTAAAACACCTGAATCTGGATCTTCATAGGCAGCTGAGAAAATTGCACGGTCACGACGGTCAGGAAATGAAGTTAATTTAATGTTTCCTGGTGTTGAACGAACTTTTTCAGGGTTTGCCCACCGGTCTTGGTCAGTCATTTCTAAACCACCTAACCGATAGAATGAGTAGTTCCACCAAGCACCAAAATCTACTGGACCAGACGTGATATGACCATATTCACCATCATTTACAATGTCGATACCAAGTTCTTTTTGTTTTGCAACAACTTGATCCACTGAATCTTGGATGATTTGATTGTATTCTTCGTCTGAAATTTCATTTTTTGCACGACGGTCATTTGCCTCTAATAATGCTTTTGGACGTGGTAATGAACCTACATGCGTGGTTAAAATTTTCTTGTTTGTCATAGCTAAAACCTCCAACTTGTTTAAATAAATTGTAACACATCTACAAAACTATTATGTCTCGATC
>NZ_JBOEQF010000558.1:0-1159 GCF_050689315.1 Aerococcus sp. L_32 | reverse complement strand
TTAGCAGCTGGTTCAACTATTACCAAAGATGTCCCAAGCAAGGCTTTAGGGATTGCCCGTTCACGTCAAGAAAATAAAGATGGTTTTTGGGATAGATTACCAATTGGTAAAAAAGACTAAGACTGCAAATATTTTAACTAAATTCACATTTTTCGATTCGCTATTTAGCTAACAATCGTCGTTTTTCTATGGTAGAATAGGTACGATAAGAGTGTCTGAGCATTCAGTATTGTGGAGGGAAAAAAATGTCAGAATCTATAGTCGATCATGGACTAAAAATCTTTTCATTGAGTTCAAACAAAGAACTTGCTGAAAAAATTGCAACTTCAATGGGCGTAGAGTTAGGTCATATTTCAGTGTCACATTTCAGTGATGGTGAAATTAAAATTGCGATTGAGGAATCTATTCGTGGGGACAATGTTTATATCATCCAATCAACATCTGACCCAGTAAATGATAACTTGATGGAATTATTAATCATGATTGATGCTTGTCGTCGTGCAAGTGCCGAAACGATTAATGTTGTGATTCCTTACTTTGGCTACGCACGTCAAGACCGTAAGGCACAACCGCGGGAACCAATCACAGCGAAATTAGTGGCGCGTATGATGGAAAATGCTGGTGCAACCCGTATTCTTGCGTTAGACTTACATGCTGCGCAAATCCAAGGTTTCTTCGAAGTGCCAGTAGACCACCTATACGGTGCGCCATTACTAGCAGAATACTTCTTAACCAATGACCGTTATACCGATTCAGACATCGTTGTTGTTTCACCTGACCATGGTGGGGTAACACGTGCACGTAAACTCGCTGAATTCTTAAAAGCACCGATTGCCATTATCGATAAACGTCGTCCAAAAGCAAACGTGGCCGAAGTCATGAATATTGTTGGGGACGTTGCCAACCGTCACGCCATCATCATCGATGACATGATTGACACAGCGGGTACCATTACCCTAGCTGCATCAGCAATCAAAGACGCGGGCGCATTATCTGTTGTGGCTTGCTGCACACATCCAGTATTATCTGGCCCAGCAATCCAACGTTTAGAAGACTCAGACTTAGACGAAGTGGTCGTTTCTGACTCAATCTTCCTAGCAGATGAAAAACGTATCGATAAAATTAAACAAGTAACTGTATCTGAATTAATCGCGGAAGC
>NZ_JBOEQF010000557.1:0-1162 GCF_050689315.1 Aerococcus sp. L_32 | reverse complement strand
CATTCCAGTCATTGCGGACGATTCTGGTCTAGCCATTGACGCATTAGACGGGGCACCAGGCGTTTATTCAGCCCGTTACGCAGGCCCTGAGAAGTCAGATGCCAATAACCGGAAAAAGGCCTTAACCGAGCTTGCTGACGTTCCTGACGCAGATAGAGGCGCGACTTTCCATACCTATTTAGTCGTTTCTGACGCACAAGGTCAAGTCATCAACCACTACCACGGCACTTTATCAGGTGTCATCTTACGTGAAGAGCGCGGGGAAAATGGTTTCGGCTATGACCCAATTTTTTACGTACCAAGTGAAGGGTTAACCACAGCTGAAATGTCAGCAGAGAAAAAAGATTCTTTAAGTCATCGAGGCAATGCTTTACGTTTACTAGCTAAAGATTTAGAAAATGGGGAGTTGAACTTATATGAAGATGCTAATCACGAGTGATAACCACGGCGACCACGAAGCGCTAGTCAACCTAGTCTTAAAAGCAGGGGATGACATTGATCTATTTATCCACTGTGGTGACTCTGAGTTATCAGAAGATGATACCATTTGGGGGATTTTCCATACTGTAAGAGGAAACACTGACTATGGCAACTACGAGGACGTCATTAGCTTAAATACCCCTGAAGGGAAGATTGTTGTGACCCACGGACATTTATATGGAGTAAAACAGAACCTGAAGAAATTGGTTGCCTTAGCGAAAGACAATCAAGCGGATGTCATCATGTACGGCCATACCCATGTCATGGATGACCAAGAAATTGACGGGATTAAAATCATTAACCCAGGTTCAATCCGCATTCCGAAAGGTAAATACCCATACCCATCATTTGCTATTTTAGATTGGCAAGGTGATAAGAAAGAAGTCACTTTCTACAATGCAGACTGGGAAGTTATTACAGAAGTAGGTTAAAAATACAAAAACCGCACAATCTATGTCCCAATTAGGACTTGATCGTGCGGTTTTTGTATATGTGTTTGTCATGACTATAGTTCTGCCCCTGAGTCATAAACAGGTTGTTTGTAGCCATTACGTACAAGCAGGGCTGTAAGTTGTTCATAGTAGTGTGAACGAACTGCCATCTTATCGCTATCTCTAGTATTGAATACTACACGGTAGAATAAGCGGCCGACAGCGTCACGTTGGTAACCCCAAACTTCCGC
>NZ_JBOEQF010000556.1:0-1167 GCF_050689315.1 Aerococcus sp. L_32 | reverse complement strand
CACCACCTTACTATATCTGATCTGGTACTCATTTGGCCGCTTCTTCATCGAAGGGTTGCGGACAGACAGCTTGTGGTGGGGACCATTCCGTGTCAGCCAAGTATTAGCCACCGTCTTATTCATCGGCGCATTATTGATTTTTGCTGCACGCCGCATGAACGACAAGTATTATGAATACTACTCTGAACACAACGGTCCGGCTTACAAATCAAGTAAATAGAAAATATACCAATAGATTGGAGAAGTGATGACTTGACGTCCAAAAATATTGCCGTACTAGGCGCTGGCTCATGGGGAACAGCACTTGCCATGGTCCTTGCAGAAAATGGCCATCAGGTGACCTTATGGACGCATAATCCAGAACAGGCCCGTGAGATTCAAACCACTGGAAAAAATGACCATTATTTACCTAATCTAGTGTTGCCGAAGAATATCATTGCAACAAACGACATGGCCAAAGCCTTGGACCAGGCAGACTTGATCAACTTCGTCGTGCCCACCAAGGCCATACGGCAGGTAGCAAGCCAGGTGGTTACTATTTTGCAAGAGAAAAATGTGCACGAATTACCGGTCATTATGCACGCGGCTAAGGGATTAGAGCAGGGCACTCACTTGCGGATTTCTGAGATTTTAACGGAAGTCTTCCAGCCAATTGGTCAAGCAAAAGTAGTGGTACTATCGGGACCTAGCCATGCAGAAGAAGTTATAAAACATGATATAACAGCCATTACAGCTGCTTCAACAGATGATGAAGCCTGCCACTTGGTTCAAGAGGTATTTATGAATGATTATTTTAGGGTCTACACCAATCCAGATATCATCGGGGTTGAATTAGCGGGCTCCTTGAAAAATATCATTGCATTAGGTGCTGGTGCTTTAGTGGGGGCCGGTTACGGTGATAATGCCAAAGCGGCCTTAATTACTCGTGGCCTGGCTGAGATTACACGTTTAGGTGTGGCGATGGGTGCTGATCCATTAACCTTTATGGGCTTATCTGCAGTAGGCGATTTGATTGTTACGGCAACAAGTGTTCATTCAAGAAACTGGCGGGCTGGCCAACAAGTTGGTCAAGGTCAAGCGGTGAAAGACGTAGAAGACCATATGGGTATGGTTGTTGAAGGGTTTGCGACAGCTGTTTCAGCCTATGAATTGGCCCAAGAAGAGGGC
>NZ_JBOEQF010000555.1:0-1167 GCF_050689315.1 Aerococcus sp. L_32 | reverse complement strand
GACTACCTTACTATATCTGATCTGGTACTCATTTGGCCGCTTCTTCATCGAAGGGTTGCGGACAGACAGCTTGTGGTGGGGACCATTCCGTGTCAGCCAAGTATTAGCCGCCGTCTTATTCATCGGCGCATTATTGATTTTTGCCGCACGTCGCATGAACGACAAGTATTATGAATACTACTCTGAACACAACGGTCCAGCGTACAAATCAAATAAATAGAAAATATGCCAATAGATTGGAGAAGTGATGACTTGAAGTCCAAAAATATTGCTGTACTAGGCGCTGGTTCATGGGGAACAGCACTTGCCATGGTCCTTGCAGAAAATGGCCATCAGGTGACCTTATGGACGCATAATCCAGACCAGGCTCTTGAGATTCAAACCACTGGGAAAAATGACCATTATTTACCTGATCTAGTGGTGCCGAAGAATATCATTGCAACAAATGATATGGCCCTAGCCTTGGACCAGGCAGACTTGATCAACTTCGTCGTGCCCACCAAGGCCATACGGCAGGTAGCAAGCCAGGTTGTTGCTATTTTACAGGAGAAAAATGTGCACGAATTACCGGTCATTATGCACGCGGCTAAGGGTTTAGAGCAGGGCACCCACTTGCGGATTTCTGAGATTTTAACGGAAGTCTTCCAGCCAATCGGCCAAGCGAGGGTGGTGGTTTTATCAGGCCCAAGCCACGCAGAAGAGGTGGTCAAACATGATATTACGACTATAACAGCGGCTTCAATTGATGACGAGGCCTGTCACTTAGTCCAAGAAGTATTCATGAATGACTACTTCAGGGTCTATACCAATCCAGATATCATCGGGGTTGAACTGGCAGGATCATTGAAAAACATTATCGCTTTAGGTGCTGGCGCCTTAGTGGGAGCAGGTTACGGGGACAATGCCAAGGCGGCTTTAATCACCCGAGGACTTGCTGAAATTACCCGGTTAGGGGTGGCCATGGGCGCTGATCCGTTAACCTTTATGGGCCTTTCAGCAGTCGGTGACTTGATTGTTACCGCTACAAGTATCCACTCAAGAAACTGGCGGGCCGGCCAACAAGTTGGTCAAGGTCAAGCGGTGAAAGACGTAGAAGACCATATGGGTATGGTTGTTGAAGGGTTTGCGACAGCTGTTTCAGCCTATGAATTGGCCCAAGAAGAGGGT
>NZ_JBOEQF010000554.1:0-1167 GCF_050689315.1 Aerococcus sp. L_32 | reverse complement strand
CCAGAAGTTTGGGGTTACCAACGTGACGCTGTCGGTCGCTTATTCTACCGTGTAGTATTCAATACTAGAGATAGCGATAAGATGGCAGTTCGTTCACACTACTATGAACAACTTACAGCCCTACTTGTACGCAATGGCTACAAACAACCTGTTTATGACTCAGGAGCAGAACTATAATCATTACAATCACATATACAAAAACCGCACGATTGGTGTCCAAACCAGGACTTGACCGTGCGGTTTCTTTTTTTATTATTTAGCCAACTTCTGTAATAATTTCCCAGTCTGCATTGTAGAAAGTGACTTCTTTCTTGTCACCTTGCCAGTCTAAAATAGCAAATGATGGGTATGGGTAGTTACCTTTTGGAATGCGGATTGAACCTGGGTTAATAATTTTAATCCCGTCGATTTCTTGGTCATCCATGACATGAGTATGGCCGTACATGATGACATCCGCTTGATTTTCTTTCGCTAAGGCAACCAATTTCTTCAAGCTTTGTTTTACCCCATATAAATGGCCGTGGGTCACAACAATTTTTCCTTCAGGGGTATTTAAACTAATGGCGTCCTTGTAGTTGCCATAGTCAGTGTTCCCTCTTACGGTATGGAAAATTCCCCAAATGGTATCGTCTTCTGATAACTCAGAGTCACCACAGTGGATAAATAAATCAATGTCATCCCCTGCTTTTAAGACTAGGTTGACCAGCGCTTCATGGTCGCCGTGGTTATCACTTGTGATTAGAATCTTCATATAAGTTCAACTCCCCACTTTGTAAATCTTTGGCTAGTAATCGTAAGGCATTGCCTCGGTGACTTAAAGAATCTTTTTTTTCTGCTGACATTTCAGCTGTGGTTAACCCTTCACTTGGTACGTAAAAAATTGGGTCATAGCCGAAGCCATTTTCCCCGCGCTCTTCACGTAAGATGACACCAGATAAAGTGCCGTGGTAGCGGTTGATGACTTGACCTTGTGCGTCAGAAACGACTAGATAGGTATGGAAAGTCGCGCCTCTATCTGCGTCAGGTACGTCAGCAAGCTCGGTTAAGGCCTTTTTCCGGTTATTGGCATCTGACTTCTCAGGGCCTGCGTAACGGGCTGAATAAACGCCTGGTGCCCCGTCTAATGCGTCAATGGCTAGACCAGAATCATCCGCAATGACTGGAATA
>NZ_JBOEQF010000553.1:0-1169 GCF_050689315.1 Aerococcus sp. L_32 | reverse complement strand
GAACGCGCCTTACGTTTGGTTGAAAACACCAGCAGGAATGGACTCATGGGACTTCTTTGACTTCCTATTAGAAAATGCACAAATCGTTGGGACACCAGGTGTTGGTTTCGGTCCTTCAGGTGCCGGCTACTTCCGTTTAACAGCCTTCAATACCTATGAAAAAACAGCAGAAGCTGTTGAACGTATCAAGGCTTTAAACAAATAGTTAAACGATCGAAAAGGGTAGGACCTCGGATCTGCTCTTTTTGTTTGCACAAATTTAATCGAAATTAAGCTGTTTTTTTCTCAAAGCAAGTGCGCAATCTATTATCGCTTTTTCCAATTATTCTTGATTGATTATTCCTCCAGACGATACCTTACATGTCTTGTTAAAACGGAATGCTAAATACACTTGATTGGGAGGAATATAATGAAGAAATCTTTGTGGTTATTAACGGGGCAGCCATTTCCCTAGAGGCATGTATCAATAGTGGTTCAGGAGAATTGGCGCAAGTCTCCGTGGCTTCGCGTGGGACGGATGTTGAAATCTGGGACTTCATCGCAGAGTCAGATGCCGCAGCTGAAACGTTTGATGAAACAAAGTTAGGTGTAGAACTGCCTATTGAAGAAGTGTAGTCAGCAAATAAGTCATAGATATGTCAAGATCAGTGTCATATTTCCTGTCATCACTGAAGGGTAAAACGACTTTTTTAGTTAAATGTCATATTATTTTATACAAACAATTGATTATATGCAAAGTACAGAATCTATACAAAATCTGATTTTACGCATTTTTTTATGTATATGAGAAAACTTTAATTTTTCGATTAAAGATAATTTTGCAATCTCTATAACTTATATAACATGTTAAGTGAGAGACTGATTTAACAGTATTTAATACCATTTTTTTAGCAAAAGGGTATATTTAAATATTTTAAAGTCTAGCCATGCGTAAACTTTTGCAAAAAAATGATGGATTTTGGCAAATTTACTGATTTTCTCCAATATTTTATGATTGTATTTGGTAGATTTTACTTATATACTTGAAAACGGATACAAGTGTCCAAATTTATTTAGGGAGGTTTAATAAGATGATAGGAATTATTTTAGCGAGTCACGGTAAGTTCGCTGAAGGTATTAAACAATCTGCTGAGATGATTTTCGGAGAACAAGAAAATCTGCAGGCAGTA
>NZ_JBOEQF010000552.1:0-1172 GCF_050689315.1 Aerococcus sp. L_32 | reverse complement strand
ACGCTGGACCAACCTCACCGTCAATATTCACTTTCACTTCGTCCGCGTCTTCATTAACAACCGAGATAGACACTTTTTTTACGTTATACGTAATCATGTTATTGGCTTCAGAGATATACCCGCCGTTTAATTCTTGTAGCATACCTGGTAATTCAGCTAATAAGTTTTCATCTTTTAAGGTCATGATATGTAATAAGCCGTCATCTGGTGTTGCACCAGCAATCATGTTTTCAAATGAACCTACACTGTTTGTTAAGGCAATCACTAATACTTTTGTTGAGATTTCAATCTCTTCATCGTTGTCTAAGACTAATTTGTAGGTGTACTGGTTATCGTTTAATACAGCACGCATTGAATCACGCACATAGGCGAAGAAACCAAATTTTGATTTTTCTTCACTTGAGGTTTCCATTACTGCTGTTGGAATTGATCCAATAGCGGCCACATTACAGAAGTATAGGTCGTTTATTTTAGCGATATCAATTTTTCGCGTTTTAAAATTAGCCAGGTCTTCAGCTGCTTTTTGAGGTTCTAGACTAATTCCTAAGGCACGTGCTAAATCATTGGCTGTCCCAAGTGGAATGAAGCCAAATTTAATGGTTGAATCTGCTTCAGCGATTCCTGAAATCCCTTCGTTAACAGTCCCATCACCACCAACGACGACAACAGCTTCGCAGCCTTCATCACTAGCTTCTCGAGCCCAGTCTTTGGCGTCGCCTTCTCCTTCGGTGAATCTTGTTTCAACGTCATCAAATGAAGCAGACAAGGCTTTTTCTAAGTCACTTTGAATCTCTTTACCCGCACCTTTTCCTGATGAGGGGTTAATTATCAACATTACTTTAGACATTTTCTCTACCTCCATGTGCTTTGTATTACCTTTATTTTACTAGACCCTTGCTTATTTAGCTATATTTAGCCCTAGATTATTTTGAAAACGAAGGAAAGCGAACTAAGTTAATTTTACATTCATTTTACAGAGGGGAATTCACATAGCATGTATACAATTGTTTTGATATAATTAAGAGCAAATCAAGCTATTTTTACAATAAAATATGTTATAGAAAAGTGTGTGTATAGTGAAGAAAAACAATGAAGAAAAGAAAAAAATTGGGAATGGGCTATCTAAAACTGAAAAAGTGATGTTCTATGTGAATGTGGCTTTCAAATCCTTT
>NZ_JBOEQF010000551.1:0-1173 GCF_050689315.1 Aerococcus sp. L_32 | reverse complement strand
GCGCTGGACCAACCTCACCGTCAATATTCACTTTCACTTCGTCCGCGTCTTCATTTACAACATAGATAGCCACTTTTTTGACGTTATAGGTAATCATGCTATTGGCTTCAGAAATATACCCACCGTTTAATTCTTGTAGCATAGCTGGTAATTTAGCTAATAAATTTTCATCTTTTAAGGTCATGATATGTAATAACCCGTCATCTGGTGTTGCACCAGCAATCATGTTTTCAAATGAACCTACACTGTTTGTTAAGGCAATCACTAGTACTTTTGTTGAGATTTCAATCTCTTCATCGTCGTCTAAGACTAATTTGTAGGTGTATTGGTCATCGTTCAATACAGCACGCATTGAATCACGCACATAGGCAAAGAAACCAAATTTTGATTTTTCTTCACTTGAGGTTTCCATTACGGCTGTTGGAATTGATCCAATAGCGGCCACGTTACAGAAGTATCGGTCGTTTATTTTAGCAATATCTATTTTCCGCGTTTTAAAATTAGCCAGGTCTCTAGCTGCTTCTTGAGGTACTAGACTAATTCCTAAGGCACGTGCTAGATCATTGGCTGTCCCTAGTGGAATAAAGCCAAATTTAATGGTTGAATCTGTTTCAGCGATTCCTGAAATTCCTTCGTTAACAGTCCCATCACCGCCAACGACGATAACAGCTGCGTAGCCTTCATCACTAGCTTCACGAGCCCAGTCTTTGACGTCGCCTTCTCCTTCAGTGAATCTTGTTTCAACGTCATCAAATGAAGCAGACAAGGCTTTTTCTAAATCACTTTGAATCTCTTTACCCGCACCTTTTCCTGATGAGGGGTTAATAATCAACATTACTTTAGACATTTTCTCTACCTCCATGTGCTTTGTATTACCTTTATTTTACTAGACCCTTGCTTATATAGCTATATTTAGCCCTAGATTATTTTGAAAACGAAGGAAAGCGAGCTAAGTTAATTTTACATTCATTTTACAGAGGGGGAATTCACATAGCATGTATACAATTGTTTTGATATAATTAAGGGCAAATCAAGCTATTTTTACAATAAAATATGTTATAGAAAAGTGTGTGTATAGTGAAGAAAAACAATGAAGAAAAGAAAAAAATTGGGAATGGGCTATCTAAAACTGAAAAAGTGATATTCTATGTGAATGTGGCTTTTAAATCCTTG
>NZ_JBOEQF010000550.1:0-1174 GCF_050689315.1 Aerococcus sp. L_32 | reverse complement strand
GACTATAACGGTCACTTTGCCCACTCATTCTACTACGGAGTAACTGTCTTACCTCAAGGGGAAAGACACTTGCACGGTGAAATCGTATCTTACGGGGTATTAATCGTTCTACAATTGGCTAAAAAATATGACGAATTGAAAGAAATTCGTGATTTCATGATTTCAGTGGGTTTACCAACGTCATTAAAAGCCTTAGAAATTGAAAGTGATGAAGATTTGAAAACGGTATTAGATAAAGCCTTTACCTTAGATCATATTCAAACATCACCATTTGAAATTAACCGTCAAATGGTTGAAGATGCTATTCAAGAAGTTGAAAAATTAAACCAATAATTTGATGCATCATCATTTATATAATCGAGTGTGGGCTGTGGCGAAATGCTGCAGTCCTTATTTTGGATTTTTGAAGTGGTGAGGGCAGGGCGCAGGGCGGGTAAAGTAACTTTTGCAGTCGGTTCATAAAACATGATAGAATGATAGCGATGAATAAGAAGCTTTATGCATGTAGAGCCTTTTATATTTGGGGAAAAAGTGATACAATTGACTAATTGTAAAGCAGTTTTTTTACAAAGTACCCGGTTCTTACCAGAAGGATTTTAATGTGTTTGATAGGTGGTTTAGAATAACCAAGTAAACTAGCAAGGGACATATAAATTCATGAATCGGCCTTCAATATATAAATCAAAATAAGAGGCAAGTTGGCATCTGACTAAGTTGATGATTTGTCTTATTTTTCGAGAGGAGAACACTTAATGGACTTAAAAAATCAAGTTGCCCAAGTCATTAAATCGAGCATTGAAACTGAATTGACTTTGGAGCAAATTCAAAATCTATTAGAAGTACCAAAACATGAAGGACACGGGGATATCGCCTTCCCATGTTTTATTTTTGCTAAGGAATTGCGCAAAGCGCCTCAAGCCATTGCACAGGAAATTGCACCACAAATTGAGGGAGAAATTGTAGACCGTGTTGAAGCAGTTGGCCCATACATCAACTTCTTCTTAAATCAAACATTGGTGACACAAGCGATCCTAACTGAGATTTATGAAGCAGGTAACCACTTTGGTGAATTAGCCATTGGACACGGTGAAAATATCACCATCGATATGTCTAGTCCAAACATTGCGAAACCAATGTCAATGGGACACTTACGTTCAACTGTTATCGGGAATGC
>NZ_JBOEQF010000549.1:0-1174 GCF_050689315.1 Aerococcus sp. L_32 | reverse complement strand
AACTACAACGATAACGTCTTCTTCAGAAATTAATAATTGTTTCTTCACGATGACTTCTTGGATTTCGTCTTGAATCTCAGTACGACGTTCAGAAGCGTAGGCTTTCTTAATCGCTTTGAGTTCAGACTTCATCCGACCGTATAGCACTTTATCGTCAGATAAGACTGCTTGGTATGAAGCAATATCCTCATTTAATTGTAGGCGTTCATTTTCTAAGGCAGTAACGTCTGTATTGGTTAAACGGTACAGTTGTAGGCTTACGATGGCTTCTGCTTGGGCTTCTGAAAAATCAAAAGCTTCAATCAAATTGTATTTAGAATCTGATTTGTTTTTAGAATTTCTAATAGTCGCAATCACCTGGTCTAGAATAGACATGGCTTTGACCAATCCATCTACGATATGTAAGCGACGTTGGGCCTTATTTAAATCAAAGGTTGTCCGACGACGAATAATTTCATAACGGTGGCCGATATAAGCGTTTAAAGCTTCTCTAATCCCAACTAATTCAGGACGTTGGTCATTAATGGCCACCATGTTGAAGTTATAGTTAATTTGCAAATCAGAATTTTTGTAGAAGTAGTTTAGGATAGCATCAGAACTTGCATCCTTTTTCAATTCAATCACGATTTGTAGGCCGTTACGGTCCGTTTCATCGCGGACTTCTTGAATCCCGTCAATTGACCGGTTCAACCGTAACTCATCCATCCGGCGCACAAGGTTAGCCTTATTCACTTCATATGGAATTTCCGTGATCACGATTTTCTCTTTACCACCACGGTCTGTTTCAATATGGTGCTTAGACCGAACAACGACTTTCCCGCGTCCAGTAGTATAAGCTTTCTTCAACTCTTCTCGCCCTTGGATAATAGCCCCCGTTGGGAAATCTGGTCCAGGAACAAAGTCCATCAACTTATTGACTGTGGCATTTGGATGGTCGATTAAATAAGTTGTTGCATCAATAATTTCACCTAGATTATGCGGCGGAATTTCAGTCGCGTAACCCGCTGAAATACCAGTTGCCCCGTTAACCAACAGGTTTGGGAAACCTGCTGGTAAAACAGTTGGTTCTTCAGCCGTGTCATCAAAGTTTAGGATCATTTCGACCGTGTCTTTATCAAGATCCCGCAATAATTCATCGGCAATCTTCGATAAACGGGCCTCTGTATACCGCATA
>NZ_JBOEQF010000548.1:0-1174 GCF_050689315.1 Aerococcus sp. L_32 | reverse complement strand
TACTACAACGATAACGTCTTCTTCAGAAATTAATAATTGTTTCTTCACGATGACTTCTTGGATTTCGTCTTGAATCTCAGTACGACGTTCAGAAGCGTAAGCTTTCTTAATCGCTCTTAGTTCAGACTTCATCCGGCCATAAAGGACTTTATCATCAGACAAGATCGCTTGGTAAGAAGCAATATCCTCGTTTAATTGTAGGCGCTCATTTTCCAAAGCAGTAACGTCTGTATTGGTTAAACGGTACAATTGTAGGCTTACGATCGCTTCTGCTTGGGCTTCTGAGAAATCAAAAGCTTCAATCAAGTTGTATTTAGAGTCTGATTTATTTTTAGAGTTTCTTATCGTCGCAATCACTTGGTCTAGAATAGTCATGGCTTTGACCAATCCGTCTACGATATGTAAACGACGTTGGGCCTTGTTTAAATCAAAGGTTGTCCGGCGACGAATAATTTCATAACGGTGGCCGATATAAGCGTTTAAAGCTTCTCTAATCCCGACTAATTCAGGACGTTGGTTATTAATGGCCACCATGTTGAAGTTATAGTTGATTTGCAGGTCAGAATTTTTGTAGAAGTAATTTAGAATGGCGTCAGAACTCGCATCCTTTTTCAATTCAATCACGATTTGTAGACCGTTACGGTCCGTTTCATCGCGGACTTCTTGAATCCCGTCAATCGACCGATTCAACCGTAACTCATCCATCCGGCGTACTAGGTTAGCCTTATTTACTTCATATGGAATTTCTGTAATCACGATTTTCTCTTTACCACCACGGTCTGTTTCAATATGGTGCTTAGACCGAACAACGACTTTCCCGCGCCCAGTAGTATAAGCTTTCTTCAACTCTTCTCGCCCTTGGATAATAGCCCCCGTTGGGAAATCTGGTCCAGGAACAAAGTCCATCAACTTATTGACTGTGGCATTTGGATGGTCGATTAGATAAGTTGTTGCATCAATAATTTCACCTAGATTATGCGGCGGAATTTCAGTCGCGTAACCCGCTGAAATACCAGTTGCCCCGTTAACCAATAGGTTTGGGAAACCTGCTGGTAAAACAGTTGGTTCTTCAGCCGTGTCATCAAAGTTTAGGATCATTTCAACCGTGTCTTTATCAAGATCACGCAATAATTCATCGGCAATCTTCGATAAACGGGCTTCTGTATACCGCATG
>NZ_JBOEQF010000547.1:0-1175 GCF_050689315.1 Aerococcus sp. L_32 | reverse complement strand
ATAAAGTATTCTATCAAAATAATCCATATAAATCAAGTGATATCTATAATTTGAAATGGATATTTTTTATATATAGTTTATTACAATATTATTCTTCTGATTCTTCATAATCTGGTAATGCATCATCTGCGAATTCTTGCATACGAGAAATCATTTCATCAGAGGGTTCATCTGCTAATTGGGCATCAATAGCAGTTTTATTTTCTAGAGGTGTTGCTGCTAATGCTTCTTCAATTGTTTCTACTTTAGCAATTGCTGATACATATGAATCTTCAGCTAGACGGATTAAACGCACACCTTGTGTTGCACGACCTGTTTGCGAAATATTTTTCGCATGGAAACGAATAGCTATACCTTGATTGGTCATTAACATGATGTCTTCTTCTCCTGAAACGGTTGTTAAACCAACTAAGATACCATTTTTCTCGGTAACATTAATGGTTTTAACCCCTTTACCGCCACGGTTTTTAATACCATATTCGCTGGCTGGTGTTTGTTTACCGTAACCTTTTTCAGTAACCACTAGTACATTATCATCTGGTCCAAGTACGGACATACCAACCACTTGATCGCCGTCATTTAAACGAATACCGCGAACACCTGTAGCGGTACGCCCCATGCTACGGACGTTTGTTTCTTGGAAACTTACGGCATAACCATCTTGGGACGCGATAATAATGTTGTCATCACCACTAGTTAAGACAACTTTCACTAATTCATCGCCTTCAGCTAGTTTCAAGGCGATTAACCCATTGTTACGGATATTGAAGTAGTCACTTGCATTGGTACGTTTTACAGTACCGTTTTTCGTTACGAATAATAAGTGTTCTTTTACTTCTGCGTCTTCAATTGGGGTCACGTTGATCATTGCTTGAACAGTTTCGTCTTGTTGTAGATTTAGCAGGTTAACAACTGGGATCCCTTTTGCAGCACGACCAAACTCTGGAATTTCATAACCTTTAGAGTGGAATACGCGACCAGTGTTGGTGAAGAATAGGACTGAGTCGTGGGTTGAGGTAGATAACATGGTTTCAACGAAGTCATCGTCGTTCATACTCATCCCCTTAACACCCGTACCTCCACGATTTTGAGCTCTAAATTCTACATCATCAATACGTTTGATATACCCATTTTGCGTTAAGGTAACAATCACGTTACTTTCTTCAATCAGGTCT
>NZ_JBOEQF010000546.1:0-1176 GCF_050689315.1 Aerococcus sp. L_32 | reverse complement strand
GTAAAATATTTTAGCAAAACATTCAATATAAATCAAGTAATATCTATAATTTGAAATGGATATTTTTTTATATATAGTTTATTACAATGTTATTCTTCTGATTCTTCATAATCTGGTAATGCGTCATCTGCGAATTCTTGCATACGAGAAATCATTTCATCAGAGGGTTCATCTGCTAATTGCGCATCAATAGCAGTTTCATTTTCTAGAGATGTTGCTGCTAATACTTCTTCAATTGCTTCTACTTTAGCAATCGCTGATACATGTGAATCTTCAGCTAGACGGATTAAACGCACACCTTGTGTTGCCCGGCCTGTTTGCGAAATATTTTTCGCATGGAAACGAATAGCTACACCTTGGTTGGTCATTAACATGATGTCTTCTTCTCCTGAAACGGTTGTTAAACCGACTAAGATACCATTTTTCTCGGTAACATTAATGGTTTTAACCCCTTTACCACCACGGTTTTTAATACCATATTCGCTGGCTGGTGTTTGTTTACCGTAACCTTTTTCAGTAACCACTAACACATTGTCATCTGGTCCAAGTACGGACATACCAACCACTTGATCGCCGTCATTTAAACGAATACCGCGAACACCTGTAGCGGTCCGCCCCATGCTACGGACGTTTGTTTCTTGGAAACTTACGGCATAACCATCTTGGGACGCGATAATAATGTTATCATCACCACTAGTTAAGACGACTTTCACTAATTCATCGCCTTCAGCTAGTTTCAAGGCGATTAACCCATTGTTACGGATATTGAAGTAGTCACTTGCATTGGTACGTTTTACAGTACCGTTTTTCGTTACAAATAATAAGTGTTCTTTTACTTCTGCGTCTTCAATTGGGGTCACGTTGATCATGGCTTGAACAGTTTCGTCTTGTTGTAAGTTCAATAGGTTCACAACTGGAATCCCTTTTGCCGCGCGACCAAACTCTGGAATTTCATAACCTTTAGAGTGGAATACGCGACCAGTGTTGGTGAAGAATAGGACTGAGTCGTGGGTTGAGGTAGATAACATGGTTTCAACGAAGTCGTCATCGTTCATGCTCATCCCTTTAACCCCTGTACCTCCACGATTTTGAGCTCTAAATTCTACATCATCAATACGTTTGATATACCCATTTTGCGTTAAGGTAACAATCACGTTACTTTCTTCAATCAGGTCC
>NZ_JBOEQF010000545.1:0-1176 GCF_050689315.1 Aerococcus sp. L_32 | reverse complement strand
AAACGCGCCTTACGTTTGGTTGAAAACACCTGCAGGCATGGACTCATGGGACTTCTTTGACTTCCTATTAGAAAATGCACAAATCGTTGGGACACCTGGTGTTGGTTTCGGTCCTTCAGGAGCAGGCTACTTCCGATTAACAGCCTTCAATACCTATGAAAAAACTGCAGAAGCTATTGAACGTATCAAGGCTTTAAACAAATAAATATGATATTCAAGGGAAAAAGATCTGTGGTATCAATATCGCAGACCTTTTTTGCTTGTATATAGATTTACTTATTCTCCGATTCCCTCAATCATCGCTTTTATCGATTATTCTTGTGTGGTTATGCATAAACAAGCTATTTCATTAGACATATTAAGATGAAGGTAATTGCTTTAAACAAAGATTTGGGAGGAATAAAAGATGTAAAAAGCTCTATGGTGAATAACAACGGGCGCTACCCTTTTCCTAGCTGCATATGGCAATGGTGAATCAGCGGAGTTTGCGCAGGTATCTGTCGCATCACGAGGATCGGATGTGGAAATTTGGGACTATATTGTAGAATCAGATGCAGCTATAGAAACAGGTTTGGATATGGAACAAAGTTAGAAGTAGAAATACCTATTGAAGAAGTATGGGTAGCAGATAAGTAATAGATATGTCAAAAACAGTGTCACTTTTTCTGTCATTATTGAGGGTGAAACGACTTTTCTTGGCTAAATGTCATATTATGTTATATGAAGAATTGATTATGTGCATAGTACAGAATCTATACAAAATCGGATTTTACGCGTTTTTTGATGACTATGAGAAAAATTTAATCGAAAGATTAAAGATAATTTTGCAATTTTTATCACTTATAAGATATGTTAACTGAAAACCTGATTTATCAGCTTTTAGCCCAAATTTAATGAGAAAAGAGTATATTTAATATACTTAAAGACTAGTCATACACAAACTTTTGCAAATAATTGATGGTTTTTGATAAAATCCGCTAGTTTTCATAGTATTTTATGATTGTATTTGGTAGATTTTACTTATATACTTGGAAACGGATACAAGTGTCCAAATTTTATTTAGGGAGGTTTAATAGGATGATAGGAATTATTTTAGCGAGTCACGGTAAGTTCGCTGAAGGTATTAAACAATCTGCTGAGATGATTTTCGGAGAACAAGAAAATCTGCAAGCAGTG
>NZ_JBOEQF010000544.1:0-1191 GCF_050689315.1 Aerococcus sp. L_32 | reverse complement strand
GCTACGCGAATTGCTTTGTCAATCCCGCGACGAACACCTACTGGGTTAGCACCAGCAGTAACGTTTTTCATACCTTCAGTTACAATTGCTTGAGTTAGAACAGTGGCAGTTGTTGTACCGTCACCGGCAATATCATTTGTTTTTGAAGCTACTTCAGCAACTAGTTTTGCACCCATATCTTCAAATTTATCTTCTAATTCAATTTCTTTAGCGATAGTTACACCATCGTTAGTGATTAGCGGTGAACCATAACTTTGGTCTAAAACAACATTACGACCTTTTGGTCCTAAAGTTACTTTCACCGTATCAGCTAATATATCAATCCCACGAACCATTGATTGACGTGCATCTTCTGAAAATTTAATATCTTTTGCCATTTATTCATTCACCTCATAAAATTTCATATTGTTATTAATCTGTAAATATTGACAAATTGACTAATCTACAATTGCGATAATATCGCTTTCTTTAATAATTAATAATTCTTGACCATCATATTCAAATGTTGAACCTGCATATTTTTCAAATAGAACGCGGTCGCCTTCTTTCAATTGTGATGTGAAATCTTCCGTATTCTCAGCAACTGCTTCAACAACACCTACTTGTTGTTTCTCTTTAGCAGCTGACGGTAATACGATACCTGAAACTGTTTGCTCTTTAGCCTCTTCAACTCTCACAACTGCGCGTCCGTTTAATGGTTTAATCATTTACATGTCCCTCCATTTATATAAAATATCTGTCAAACCCAAGCTAAATTACTTGGTTATTTTAGAGATTAGCACTCTCTACGTTTGACTGCTAACCTCTACATTTCTTATCTTAAAACAATCAAATATGAATTGCAAGAGAAAGATTGACTTTTTTTGACCTATTTTTCCTTATAAGTCGAAAACCTTGATTTTATGCGGAATTTAAGTTATTTTTAGTAGTTGAAGAATGTGTTAAATTTTGATAAAAGTTAAAATATGTTATATATGTTCTATATGTTATATAAGAGAGGAATGTCAGTTTTTTTATGTTAAAAGGACCAGTAATATTTTTGTTACTATTCAAACTAGTATTTATTTTCCTAGCCGTTACCTTCGCCATCGGCAGTGTGGAAGGTTCTGGATGGAATTGGACAGTATACTTAGCGCTAGCTGTTGCAGCGTATGAAATAGTTGACTTGCTAAAGACGCTAAACGTACTACG
>NZ_JBOEQF010000543.1:0-1191 GCF_050689315.1 Aerococcus sp. L_32 | reverse complement strand
TAATACTTCCATAGCGGCATGGAAACCATAGACGAAATCAGGAGATTGATCCAGTTCTTCTTCGTTATTTGTACTGCGGGGTCTTCTATCTCTGTTTTGTTGTCTTTGATTGTCTCTAGCCATTTTCTTGCTCCTCTTTTTGTGCGTGTTGAATGTATTGAATACAGAAAGTTGCAATATCCTTAAAACGGTCTTGATCATTTAAATAGGCAAAACCCATCAAAGCTTCAAATCCGGTTGCAATTCTATAGGTATGAATATCTGCGTTTTTAGCGCTTGAGTGACTTTTAGCGTTACGCCCTCGTTTAAAGATTGTCATTTCATCTTCAGTAAGGAACCCTTCCTCAGCTTGCATCGCTTCAACTAATAGCGCTTGCCCTTTTGCAGACACAAATTCAGTCGCTGCTTTATGTAGATCTTTGGGTTTCGTTAGACCACTTTGAACCAAATGGTCGCGGACTACTACCTCCCAAGAAGCATCGCCTAAATAAGCCAAGGTTAGGCCACTTAGTTGTTTTATTTCATTTTTCGTTAAAGACTTATTCTCTGACATTTAGTCGACTCATTTCTGTATTGATTTTCATTAATATAGACTGCAACTAGGATTGCGCACGTTTCCAACGCGTACCTTGGGCAGTATCATCAAGGATAATGCCTTCAGCTTTTAATTGATCACGAATTTCATCCGCACGGGCAAAGTTTTTGTCAGCACGAGCTTGATTACGTTCATCAATTAAGGCTTGAATATCATCCGCTAACAACTCTTGTTCATCTGATAAAGTGACCCCAAAAATCGTTAATAAGGCTGTAAACGACTCTTTAAAAGCTTCAAGAACTGGTACAGATACTTCTTTTTGATTTGTATACACATTCATATCACGCATCAAACGGTACACAACAGTTAAACCATTAGGTGTATTAACATCATCATCCATTGCTTCAATAAATTCATTCTCTAAAGCTTTGATTTGTGCCAATACTTTTGCATCGTTATCTAAACTCTCTTTAGCATCCTCAAAACGGTAATTTAAGTTCGCATAAGCAGTTTTCAAGTTGTTTAAGTTGTTGGTTGCATCTTGAATATTTTCTTCATTGAATCTTAAAGGCGACCGGTAATGTGCTGATGCTAAGAAGAAGCGGACAACTTGTGGATCGACTTGTTGGATTAGGTCATGGGCTAGGACAAAGTTG
>NZ_JBOEQF010000542.1:0-1191 GCF_050689315.1 Aerococcus sp. L_32 | reverse complement strand
TAACTTTGTCTTAGCGCATGACTTAATCCAACAAGTCGATCCACAAGTGGTTCGCTTCTTCTTAGCTTCAGCACATTACCGGTCGCCTTTAAGATTCAATGAAGAAAATATTCAAGATGCAACCAACAACTTAAACAACTTGAAAACTGCCTATGCGAACTTAAATTACCGTTTTGAAGATGCTAAAGAGCAATTAGATAACGATGCGAAAGTATTGGCACAAATCAAAGCTTTAGAGAATGAATTCGTGGAAGCTATGGATGATGACGTCAATACGCCAAATGGTTTAACTGTTGTGTACCGTTTGATGCGTGATATGAATGTATATACAAACCAAAAAGAAGTGTCAATCCCAGCACTTGAAGCTTTCAAAGAGTCGTTTACAGCCTTATTAACGATTTTTGGGGTCACTTTATCAGATGAAGAAGAGTTGTTGGCGGATGATATTCAAGCCTTAATCGATGAACGTAATCAAGCTCGTGCTGACAAAAACTTTGCCCGTGCGGATGAAATTCGTGACCAATTAAAAGCTGAAGGCATTATCCTTGATGATACTGCCCAAGGTACGCGTTGGAAACGTGCGCAATCTTAGTTGCGGTCTATAATAATGAAAATCAATACAGAAATGAGTCGACTAAATGTCAGAGAATAAGTCTTTAACGAAAAATGAAATAAAACAACTAAGTGGCCTAACCTTAGCTTATTTAGGCGATGCTTCTTGGGAGGTAGTAGTCCGCGACCATTTGGTTGAAAGCGGTCTAACGAAGCCCAAAGATCTACATAAAGCAGCGACTGAATTTGTGTCTGCAAAAGGGCAAGCACTATTAATTGAAGCCATGCAAGCTGAGGAAGGGTTCCTTACTGAAGATGAAATGACAATCTTTAAAAGAGGTCGCAATGCCAAAAGTCACACAAGCGCTAAAAACGCAGATATTCATACCTATAGAATTGCAACCGGATTTGAAGCTTTGATGGGCTTTGCCTATTTAAATGATCAAAATCGATTTAAGGAAATTGCAGCTTTCTGTATTCATTACATTCAACACGCACAAAAAGAGGAGCATGAAAATGGCTAGAGACAATCAAAGACAACAGAACAGAGATAGAAGACCCCGTAGTACAAATAATGAAGAAGAACTGGATCAATCTCCTGATTTCGTCTATGGTTTCCATGCCGCTATGGAAGTATTG
>NZ_JBOEQF010000541.1:0-1192 GCF_050689315.1 Aerococcus sp. L_32 | reverse complement strand
ATAAATAAGTTTGATTTATGACGTTAAGTATAGTAATATGTTATGGTATGAAAATTTGTAGAGGAGGATTATGACAATGGCTAAAGAATGTTATTACACAGGACGTAAAGCGACTTCAGGTAACAACCGCTCACACGCATTGAATGCTACAAAACGTACATTTAAAGCAAACTTACAAAAAGTTCGTATCATCGACGAAAATGGTAACAAAAAGCGTGTATGGGTTTCTGCACACGCAATCAAAGCTGGTTTAGTTACCCGCGCGTAATCCATTTATGATTATAATCAAATAAGGTCGTAGTTTTCCAGTGAGGGAAGACCACGGCTTTTTTTGTGTCTTTTATAAGGGTTTGCGACTTGTCAAATATTTAGGTATAATAGCCTAGTATGTGGTAAAATGAGTGTTATAAATGAAGTTATATTTGTTTAGGACGATAAAGTTCTAGATTAATCTAGCAAGACAACCCTTCAAAAGGAGGACATTTTTTATGGCATTAAAAATGCAAACAGACTTCGGTGAAATTGATATTACAAATGAATCTATCGCAACAGTCGTAGGTATGGCAACAACACAAAACTACGGTGTCGTTGGTATGGCAAGCAAGCATCAAATCCGTGATGGTATCCAAGAAATTCTTAAACAAGAAAACTATACCAAAGGGGTACTTGTTTCAGTAGATAACAACGATTTAGTAGTAGTGGATGTATACATTATCGTCAACTACGGTACGAAAATTTCTGAAATTTGTCGCAATGTACAAAGTTCTGTGAAATACGAATTAGGTCGTCAATTAGGTATTGCTGCAAACGTAGTGAATGTGTACGTACAAGGCGTCCGTGTGATTGAAGACTAGTTGCGGTAATCAAGGAGGATTTTTAGGTGAAAAGAACAGTATTAGACGTTGAAGCGTTCATATCTATGCTTGAAGTTGGGGGTAACCGACTTTCAGAGAATGCTGAATACGTGAATTCATTAAATGTTTTCCCGGTGCCAGATGGTGATACCGGAACAAATATGAATTTAACATACACATCAGGTATCGAACGAGTAATTAAACAACATTCCGATACCGTTGGTGAGGTTGGAGAAGATTTAGCTAAGGGATTATTGATGGGGGCACGCGGTAACTCAGGCGTTATCTTATCCCAATTATTCCGTGGTTTCGCTAAAGCAATCGAAGGTAAAACAACC
>NZ_JBOEQF010000540.1:0-1192 GCF_050689315.1 Aerococcus sp. L_32 | reverse complement strand
GGCTGCTGACTGGGCGATTGCCAGTCCAGAAGCCTTAGCCGACCGGTTGAATGTTTTAAATTGGGCGCGTGACCCTAAAGCGACTGGTGTCCTAATCACGCCTATGTTTGGTTTGAAACGCCTATTAACCCCAACTGAAATTTGGGACAACACTCGTTTGCTAGTCAAATTAGGGGACGAATTAGAACCAGCTACCCTAGTTCAACGTCTGTTAAATCAAGGTTACCAACGGGCTGAAATTGTCATGACCCCAGGTGAAATGAGTCAACGCGGGGACATCGTAGACTTTTATCCTATAAATGCCGAATACCCAGTCCGAGTATCTGTGGGCTTTGACGAGGTAGAACGGATTTCAACTTTTGATCCCAACACCCAAAAATCCCTGCAAGACCAACCAAGTATCAACATCCAACCGTCGCAAGAATTCGTTGTCTTGCCGCAACAATTACAAGCCCAAGCTGATGCCTTCCAAAAACTGATGGCCAAGTCGTTGGCTAAGATAAAGGACGACGTGGTTAAAGATTTAGCGACTGCCGTTGTTAACGATGAAGTCCTTGCATGGAAAAATGGTGAAACCACGGAAAACTCTAAATATTTCCACCGGTATATGTACCCAGAAACCACGACCATCCTTGACTATATTGGCGACCAAGCTTTCTTGATTTTGGACGACTATGCGCGTCTAATTCAAGAAGAGGCTACTTGGACCAGCAATACCGAAATGTACTTACAAACCATGGTTGAAATGGGGCAATTACCGGCTCAAGTCCAAGTTTATGCTGACTTTAAGGAAGGTATTCAAGCTTTTAAAGGTCGTAAATTTTACTTTTCAGTATGGCAGCAAGGGCTAGGATCACTGAAATTCGATGGGCTGTACCAGTATCAAACGCGAATGATTACACAGTTTTATGACCAAATGGATGCCCTGAAAATTGAACTAGATGCTTGGATTCGTACAGGTCGAACAGTGATTATCATGTTAAAAGACAAGGACAGGGTGAAAGAAGTCCAAGCCATTTTGCGAGAAATAGATGTAGCGGCTGAAGCGACGGACGAAGGGAATATCTTCGCCAACATGGTTAACCTAATTGCGGGCGGATTATCAGGATCGATTGAATTCGTCCAAGAACGTTTAGTCTTACTGGCTGAAGCGGATATCTTCCATACCCAGAAGAAACGACGCAAGGCTAAA
>NZ_JBOEQF010000539.1:0-1192 GCF_050689315.1 Aerococcus sp. L_32 | reverse complement strand
AGCTGCTGACTGGGCGATTGCCAGTCCAGAAGCCTTAGCCGATCGGTTGAATGTTTTAAATTGGGCGCGTGACCCTAAAGCGACTGGTGTCCTAATCACGCCTATGTTTGGTTTGAAACGCCTATTAACTCCAACTGAAATTTGGGACAACACTCGTTTGCTAGTCAAATTAGGGGACGAATTAGAACCAGCTACCCTAGTTCAACGTCTGTTAAATCAAGGTTACCAACGGGCGGAAATTGTCATGACCCCAGGTGAAATGAGTCAACGCGGGGACATCGTAGACTTTTATCCTATAAATGCCGAATATCCAGTCCGAGTATCTGTGGGCTTTGACGAGGTAGAACGGATTTCAACTTTTGATCCAAACACCCAAAAATCCCTGCAAGACCAACCAAGTATCAACATTCAACCGTCGCAAGAATTCATTGTCTTGCCGCAACAATTACAAGCCCAAGCTGATGCCTTCCAAAAACTGATGACCAAGTCGTTGGCTAAGATAAAGGACGACGTGGTTAAAGATTTAGCGACTGCCGTTGTTAACGATGAAGTCCTTGCATGGAAAAATGGCGAAACCACGGAAAACTCAAAATACTTCCACCAGTATATGTACCCAGAAACCACGACCATCCTTGACTATATTGGCGACCAAGCTTTCTTAATTTTGGACGACTATGCGCGTCTAATCCAAGAAGAGGCTACTTGGACCAGCAATACCGAAATGTACTTACAAACCATGGTTGAAATGGGGCAAGTACCGGCTCAAGTCCAAGTTTATGCTGACTTTAAGGAAGGTATTCAAGCTTTTAAAGGTCGTAAATTTTACTTTTCAGTATGGCAGCAAGGGCTAGGGTCACTGGAATTCGATGGGCTGTACCAGTATCAAACGCGAATGATTACACAGTTTTATGACCAAATGGATGCCCTGAAAATTGAACTAGATGCTTGGATTCGTACAGGTCGAACAGTGGTTATCATGTTAAAAGACAAGGACAGGGTGAAAGAAGTCCAAGTCATTTTGCGAGAAATAGATGTAGCGGCTGAAGCGACGGACGAAGGGAATATCTTCGCCAACAAGGTTAACCTAATTGCGGGCGGCTTATCAGGATCGATTGAATTCGTCCAAGAACGTTTAGTCTTACTGGCTGAAGCGGATATCTTCCATACCCAGAAGAAACGACGCAAGGCTAAG
>NZ_JBOEQF010000538.1:0-1198 GCF_050689315.1 Aerococcus sp. L_32 | reverse complement strand
GCATTGTATACATCTCCGATTCCCCCGAATGTTGAAGGAGAGTTCCAAATAACTCGAATGGCTTTAACTTGACGGCCGAATTCATTCGCTAATTCTTGATTTTGTGTATGAATCGCAGCTGAGTGACCTAATCCAAAGAACTCAACCATTTGTGCAGCTTTTTGAATTCCATCTTCAGTTGTTTCTGACTTCAATAAGGCTAAGACTGGAGATAGTTTTTCGCGTGTTAATGGTTCGTTTGGTCCAACTTCTGACACCTCTGCTACTAGAATATTTGTTTCTTCCGGAACGGTGAAACCTGCTTGTTCTGCAATCCATGTCGCTGGTTTCCCAACAATTTCACTATTTAATTTTGCGCCAGCACAGTTTTCACTGAATGCTTTAGAACCGAAACAAAATTCCTCTAATAGTGCTTTCTCTTTTGAATTTACGATATAAGCATGATAGCTTACTAATTCATCTTTAAATTCTTTATAGATTTCTTTATCAACAATTGCGGCTTGTTCAGAAGCACATACCATTCCGTTATCGAATGATTTACTTAATACGATGTCATAAGCTGCTTGCTTAACGTTTGCTGTCTTTTCAACGTAAGCTGGCACATTTCCTGCCCCAACTCCTAACGCTGGCTTACCACATGAGTAAGCTGATTTAACCATGGCATTTCCACCAGTGGCTAAGATTGTCGCAACCCCATCGTGATTCATTAATGCATTCGTTGCATCTAACGATGGTTCTGTAATCCACTGTACACAGTTTTCTGGTGCACCTGCTTCAATCGCTGCATCTCGAACGATTTGAGCAGCGTGAGCCGATGACTCAAGTGCTGCCGGGTGAAATGAAAAAATGATTGGGTTACGAGTTTTTAATGCGATGAGCGCTTTGAAAATAGTTGTCGACGTCGGATTCGTTGTCGGAGTGATGGCGCAAATAACTCCAACAGGTTCAGCAATTTCTGTGATCCCCGTCACTTCATCATCACTGATAACACCAACTGTCTTCATATCTCGCATGTAATTTACAACGTGCTCACAAGCAAATAAGTTCTTTGTCGCCTTGTCTTCAAATACACCACGGCCAGTTTCTTCAACCGCATGTCTTGCTAAAGTACCATGTTGATCTAAAGCTGCAACTGAAGCTTTCGCTACAATGTGATCAATTTGCTCTTGATTAAAATGATCGAATTCCTCTAAAGCAA